>NZ_JBAJEX010000004.1 GCF_039822265.1 Thiobacter sp. AK1 | reverse complement strand
CGGTGTACTCCTGCTTCGGTATCTTGAACATCTTCGTCCTCCGTTTCGTCTATCCTAACCCCCCACGCTTGGAAGACGAAATTTCGGGGGAAGGTCAATTGGCTCGCGGGCGGCATACGCTGCCTCCAAGGGGTTTGCTTCGACTCGCATCGCCATGGTGGATATACTCCTTTCTCGATGTCATGGCGCCAGAATTCCCGCCCCACCGCCCTGCCGGAACAGCGGAACGGAATTTACAGAAAGATACACAACTAGTCCACTACTTGTATGTAGAGAGCAAATAAACTGTCCGGACTTGTAGCACGATGGTTGTCCGGTTTTATTGGGTACCGAGGAGGTGCCTGATGAGACGGACGGAAGTGTTGCAGGAGATACGGAAGATGCGATTTGAAGAAGCGTATGGGGCTGGCGGTCTGCGGCTGGCGGGGTCAGGCCTTTACCTTATAGTGTGCTGCTCTCGCGTCCCCCTGACCTTTCCATTGCGATCCGCCAGACTCTTGTGCCAGTGCATCTCTTACCCTCACCCACCTGGGCGATCCCGGGACGCTTTCCGCGGGGCGCGACCTTGCCATCGCTGCCGGCGGCACCGTCACCAACCGCACCCGTGTGCTGACTGGCGCCTCACCGGCGATACCGGGCGGCCCGGCCGCCTGTGCGACGCCCAAGGGAATTGTCTCGACAACCAATCCGGTGTGAGCGTGGGTGTGAATGGAGACCAGTTCAAGTTGGCAGGCGGCCTAATCGACCTGGAAACAATAGGCGGTAAAGCTAACTAACAGAAGCTTGCTGCCGGAAGCGATGACAGGCCGTTGAGCAAGGTGGCGAGGATGGCCAGATGCAAGGCGCGCAGCGTTTGGCGAGCGGGACATATCGACAAGTAGACAGACGAGAAAGCGAATAGCGCGCAAAAGCGCAAGGCCCCGCGCAGTAGCATTTCAACGGTCTATTAGTCAGCCGTCTTTCCCTCGAGTTTTTCGTCGATGCCCAGTTCCTGTAGTTTCCGGGTGAGGGTGTTGCGGCCGATGCCCAAAAGATGGGCTGCTTCGATGCGGCGGCCGCCGGTGTGGTCCAGCGCTTTTAGCAGGCAGGCTTTTTCGAAGCGGGTGACGAGATTGTCCATAATGCCCGTCTCGCCGCGGTTGAGCAGGGATTCCACTTCGCGTTCCAGCGCTGCGATCCAGTCTTGGCCGGTGGCGCCAGGTGTCTCGCTCCTCAGCTCGGGCGGTAGATCGGCGACTTCGATGTTCTGTCCAGGCGCCATCACCGTGAGCCAGTGGCAGACGTTCTCCAGCTGCCGCACGTTGCCGGTCCAGTCCAGGGACTGCAGGTATTTCATCGCCGCATCGGAAACTTTCTTTGCTTCGACGCCGAGCTCGCGCGCACTTTTCACCAGGAAGTGGCGCGCCAGGAGCGGGATGTCTTCGCGCCGTTCACGCAGGGGCGGTAGCCGCAGGCGGATGACATTGAGGCGGTGAAACAGGTCCTCCCGGAACAAGCCTTGTTTGACGCGCTCTTCCAGATTTTGGTGGGTCGCGGCGATCACCCGCACGTTCACCTTGATGGGCTGGTGGCCACCTACACGGTAGAACTGGCCGTCGGAGAGCACACGCAGAAGCCGGGTCTGCAGCTCGGCTGGCATATCGCCGATTTCGTCCAGGAACAGGGTGCCGCCATCGGCTTGTTCGAACCGGCCCCGGCGCAGGGTGTGCGCCCCGGTGAAGGCGCCCCGTTCGTGGCCGAACAGCTCCGATTCGAGTAAATCGCGCGGAATCGCTGCCATGTTGAGGGCGATGAAGGGCTGGTCGCGGCGGGGACTGTGGCGGTAGAGCGCCCGCGCCACCAGTTCCTTGCCGGTGCCGGACTCGCCGGTAATGAGTACGGTGGCGTGGGACAGGGCGAGCCGGCCGATGGCACGGAAGACTTCTTGCATGGCCGGTGCTTGGCCGAGGATTTCTGGGGTGGCTTGCTCAGGCGCAGCGCCCTGGGCGCTTGCACGGCTTTCTTCCAGCGCGCGGCGGATCAGTTCCACCGCCTGGTCCACGTCGAAGGGCTTGGGCAGGTATTCGAAAGCGCCGCCCTGGAATGCGGCCACTGCGCTATCCAGGTCCGAATAGGCGGTCATGATGATCACCGGCAAGTTTGGGTGACGGGCCTTGATCGCCTGCAGCAGATCCAGGCCGGAGCCGCCAGGCATGCGAATGTCGGTGACCACCACCTCGGGCGTGGCGCGTTTGAGCGCGGCCAGGGCGCTTTCTGCGCTCTCGAAGGCGTGGTGGGCGATGTGTTCCCGTGCCAGGGCCTTTTCCAGCACCCAGCGGATGGAACGGTCGTCGTCGATGATCCAGACGGAATTCTGGTCTGTCATGCTAGTGGGCCTGCTCCGGATGAACGTAGGGCAGAAGCACCGTGAAACAAGTGCGGCCGGGACGACTGTCACAGTCGATGAGGCCCTGATGCTGGGCGACAAAGGTCTGAGCGATGGTCAGTCCCAGGCCGGAGCCGTCCCCTTTGGTGCTCACCAGGGGGTAGAAAATTTTCTCCCGCAGCTCTTCCGGAATGCCCGGACCGTTGTCGATGATCTTGAGCTCCATCGCCAGCCGGAAGGCGCGTTTGCCGATGTGTACGCGGCGGGCCACGCGGGTACGGAACACGATCTCGCCCTCGATTTGCGCTGCTTCGAGCGCCTGCACCGCATTTCGCGCGATGTTGAGCACCACCTGGATCAACTGTTCCGGATCGGCCAAAAGCTCCGGTAGGCTCAAGTCGTAATCGCGTCGGATGGAAACGCCCACTGGCCGTTGTGCGAGGATGATGCTGCGTACCCGCTCCAACACTTCGTGGATGTTCACCATCGTGAAATGGGGTGCCCGGTTGGGGGCCAGCATCCGGTCCATCAGGGATTGCAGCCGGTCCGATTCCTTGATGATCACCTGGGTGTATTCGCGCAGGCCGGCGCGCGGCAGTTCGTGTTCCAGCAGCTGCGCCGCACCGCGGATGCCACCGAGCGGATTGCGGATTTCGTGCGTCAGGTTGCGCAGCAGTTCGCGATTGAATTCCTGCTGCAGGTAGAGGCGCTCCTCACGGGCGATCTTGAGATGCTGATCCAGGGGCTGAAATTCCAGCAGCAGGGCGTTTGCCGGCTGGGCCAGCGGCGTGATGATGCAGTTGACGCGGTAGCGATTAGCGAGGGTGGCCAGGGTAAGCTCGTGTTCAGTAAAGCTCACGCCTTCGGTGAGTGCGATTTCCATGGCACTCACCAGGCCACCCGTCTCCACGAATGCCTGGCTGAGGGGCTGCCCGCGGACGGTGCGCAGGCTCAATTCGAACAGATTTTCTGCCGCCGGGTTCAGGTACTGGATGCTAAGCTCACCGTCTAGCAGCATCACGGCGGTGGCGAGCTGTTCGAGTCCCACGGGAAAGGAGGGTGGAGCCGGCACGGTCATGGTGCAGTGGAACGAAGCAATAAGCGGACCAGCAAGGCCCGGCGCTTCAACGAGCCAGCCCCAGCTCCCGGCGCAGGGCGGCGATGTTGCGTTCGTGCAGCGCCACGGCTTCACGCAGCCGCTTGAGCCGCTCCTGAGTCTTCTGGGGATTGCCCGCCTCCTCTGGCAGGTGTGCGGCTTCGCCTTCCTGCAGGGCGCGGCGCGCCTCGGCGAGGGCCCGCTGCTCGCTGGCCAGTTCGTCTTCCAGGATCTGGCGGCGCAGGTCGTCCCGTTGACGCTGGGTTTTGGCGTCCACTTTGGGGAAGTTGCCGGGGCCAGCGTGATTGCGGTTCCGCGCCGGGGCCTCTGCGCCGCCGATATCCAGCTTGATGGCCCCTTTGCGGGGAATGTTGGTGTAGGTGACCCGGCCGTTTTCGTCCACGAACTTGTAGATCTCTGCCGGTGCGGGCCAGGCCGCGACCATGCAAAGCGCGAAGAATAGGAAGCGTTCCTTCATCGCGGCCGCGCCTCCGGCACGCTGGCCGGCGGTGCCAGGGTCTGGCCACGGCCTTCCAGGTCGGCGAGCTGGGCCTTGAGGTCATCCAGTTCCTTCTGGCGCCGGTCCACTTCTTCCTGCAAGCGTTTCATTTTTTCTTCGTAGGCGGCCACGTTGCGGCCCCGCGTGCCATCACGGCGCACGAACACTTCCGGCTTCTCCGCCCCCTCCTGATAGGCCCTCTTGGCCTCGGCCAAGGCCTGCTCCGCCGCGGCGATGCGCTTAGCCAGGGCCTCTTTCTGCTGCTCGCGCTCGTCCACGCCGAGGGCACGCGCAGGCTTTGGTTCCAGCTTGGGCGCCGGCACGGTGGAGATTTCCGGCAACTCCACCTTTTGGCCGCCCTTGATGGGCTTGTTGGAGTAGGTCACGTGACCGCGTTCGTCCACGTACTTGTAGATATCGGCGCGCGCAGGCAGTGCGGCAACCAGGAGCAGGGCGAGCAGCAAGTAGGGTTGCGACATGGAACACTCCCCGAAAACGGCAATCCAGTGTATGACAGGTGCGTGGGCCTTGCAACGCAACGACCCGATGATGGAAGTAAATGAAAAGGGCGGGACTCAAGCCCGCCCTCGGATGCTGTAACCGGGAAAAGGTTGCCTCGCCCCACGCGAGGGAGCAAGGCCAGGTTTACAGCGAATAGTACATGTCGAACTCAATGGGATGAGTCGTCATCCGCAGACGGGTGACGTCTTCCATTTTGAGTTCGATATAGGCATCGATGAAGTCGTTGCTGAATACGCCACCGCGGGTGAGGAACTCGCGGTCCTTGTCCAGCGCTTCCAGGGCCTGATCCAGGCTATGGCAGACAGTGGGGATCTTGGCCGCTTCTTCCGGTGGCAGGTCGTAGAGATTTTTGTCCGCCGGCTCACCCGGATGGATCTTGTTCTGGATGCCGTCCAGACCCGCCATCATCATGGCCGCGAAGGCGAGATAGGGATTGGCGGTAGGATCGGGGAAGCGCACTTCGATACGTCGCGCCTTGGGGCTTACCACGTGCGGGATGCGAATGGAGGCAGAACGGTTGCGAGCGGAATAGGCCAGCATCACGGGTGCTTCGAAGCCGGGCACCAGGCGCTTGTAGGAGTTGGTGCCCGGGTTGGTGATGGCATTGAGCGCCCGGGCATGTTTGATGATGCCGCCGATGTAGTAGAGCGCCAGTTCGGACAGGCCGCTATAGCCGTTGCCGGCGAACAGGTTCTGGCCATCCTTCCACAGGGACTGGTGGCAATGCATGCCGGAGCCGTTGTCGCCGACGATGGGTTTGGGCATGAAGGTTGCCGTCTTGCCGTACTGGTGGGCCACGTTGTGCACCACGTATTTGAGGATCTGGGTCCAGTCGGCGCGCTTGACCAAGGTGCTGAAACGGGTGCCGATCTCGCATTGGCCGGCGGTGGCCACCTCGTGGTGATGCACCTCCACTGGCACGCCCATTTCCTCCAGCGCGAGGCACATGGCAGAGCGGATATCCTGCAGGGAATCCACCGGCGGCACGGGGAAATACCCGCCCTTCACCTTGGGGCGGTGGCCCAGGTTGCCGGCCTCGGTCTGCTCGCCGGAGGACCAGGCGGCTTCCTCGGATTGGATCTTCACAGCGCAGCCCGACATGTCGTCATGCCAAGTCACGGAGTCGAAAATGAAGAACTCGGGCTCGGGACCGAAATAGGCGGTATCGGCGATGCCGGTGGACTTGAGATAGGCTTCGGCGCGCTTGGCGATGGAACGCGGGTCGCGGTCGTAACCCTTCATGTCCGACGGTTCGATCACGTCGCAGGTGAGGATGAGCGTGGGCTCTTCCATGAAGGGATCCATGTTGGCGGTATCCGGGTCGGGCATGAGTATCATGTCGGAAGCCTGGATGCCTTTCCAGCCGGCGATGGATGAGCCATCGAAGGGATGGCCCGACTCGAACTTATCCTCGTCGAAGGCAGACACCGGCACGGAGACGTGCTGCTCCTTGCCGCGGGTATCGGTGAAGCGTAGGTCAACGAAGCGCACTTCGTTGTCCTTGATCATTTTCATGACATCGGCGACCGCCATGGGTTTCTCCTCAAAGCAAATGGAAAGGAAAGGGGATTTTCAGGCTTCGCCTGCTAAAGCAGGAAGCATGCCAAACAGGAAAAGCGAAAAAAACCATTGTGCCACAAAGTGGTATCTCCCATGTGTCTGGGGTTACGCACCAGCATGGTGCGTAACCCTTCTTTCATGCACCAATTTGAGGATAATCCGCATGTACGCGGATGGCGCGGAACAGGGGATCCTGCGTCTTGAGCGTCTGGATGCGGGATCTTAGGGCTTCTATTCGCGCGGGGTCGGCGCAGAGGTTTTCAGGCAGCAGGATTTCTACTTCCACCTGCCCGTCCAGGTAATGAAACTGCACCCGTTGCGGTTCGGGCAAGGTTTCGCCCAAGGCGGCGCGCAGGCGGGCGAGCAACGCTTCCCGGGGCGGCAGGTGGGCCGAGGGCTTGACGAGGGCATCGTCCTCCGGGTCCACGTGCACCATCACATCCAAGACGTCGTGGTGTTCCAGCACCCGCTTGCGCGCCCGCTCGGCGATGTGGTGGCCTTCCGAGACGCTGATCCTTTCGTCCACCAGCACGTGGGCGTCAACCAGCGCCTGGTCGCCCATGCGCCGGGTGCGCAGCTCATGCAGGCCACGCACCCCCGGCGTGCCTTCTAGGGTGGCCCGGATGGCCGCAACCTCCTCCTCCGACAAGCCCGTGTCGATTAGTTCGGACAGGGCCTGGAAGGCCATTTTCCAGCCCATGCGAATGATGAGGAAGGCCACCAGCAAGGCTGCGACGAGATCGAGGAAGCGATAACCCAGCAGATTGCCAGAAATGCCCAGCACAACCAGCAGGGAGGAAGCCGCATCGGAGCGGGAATGCCAGGCATTGGCCACCAGCATCTGGGAGCGCAGGCGCCGCGCCACCACCATCATGTAGCGAAACAGCGCTTCTTTCCCGGCTAAGGTGATTAGGGCGATGTAGAGCGTGGCCACGTGCACCGGCTGAATCGCGGCGGGGTTCCCCAGCCGCACCCCTGCTCCCCAAAGGAGCGCCGCGCCCAGGCCCATGAGCATCGCGCCCAACGCCAGGGTGGCGGCTGTTTCGATGCGCGCATGACCGTATGGATGGTTGGCGTCGGCGCCGCGGCTGCCGTGGCGGTTGGCGAACAGCACCAAGAAATCCGAGAGCAGGTCGGAAGCTGAATGCAGGCCATCGGCCACCAGCGCCTGGGAACGGCCCAGATATCCCACGATGATCTGGAGCAAGGTGAGCAGCAGGTTGGCGGCCACGCTGACCCAGGTGACGCGCTGCGTGGCGCGATAGCGTTCCTCGGGCGTGATGTTGCGACTATCGGTGAAAGACGCGGGTGACATGGCGTAGGCGGCGGAAAATCTGACTTATACTCAAACTGGCTTGCGGCTGACAAGGAAAACGACGATGACCCTGAGCGAAATCCTGGCTCGGGCCCAGGAGCGGGCGCGGGCCGCCCACCTGCCCTATGAGGGAGCGCTCACCCCGGTGGAGGCTTGGCAGGTGTTGCGGCAGGCTCCCCGTGCCCGCCTGGTGGACGTGCGTAGCCGCGCGGAGTGGGATCTGGTGGGGACCATTCCCGGCGCGGTACAGATCGAGTGGCAGACCTACCCCGGCTGGCATGCCAATCCCTACTTTCTGCAGCAGCTTAAGCAGGCGGTGGACCAGGAATCTCTGGTCATGTTCATCTGCCGCAGCGGCAGCCGCTCCCACAAGGCAGCCGAGGCGGCCACCCGCCACGGTTGGCTCGACTGCTACAACGTTCTCGAGGGTTTCGAGGGTGACCGCGACCGGCTCACCCAGCAGCGCACGGTCAATGGCTGGAAGAAAGCGGGCCTGCCGTGGGTGCAGAGCTGAAGTTTTGCCCTCGGGGCGCCAGCCGCCCCCGTGCAACCCTGCTGCCCGGTAAGCCTACCCACGACTCCTCCTAAAGAACAGGCATTACGCTGCGTCGTTTTCCGCTAGTCATTGCCTGTTGGCCCGTCGGGTTTTAACGGCTGGTGACACGGGCTAAAATCAGCCCCTTCGCGCCTATCGAGAGGGACGCATAATGCGGAATGGGATTCCATCGTATCCGCGCAACTTTTCCGCACCACTGGGGACCTAGGCAAATGGCCATGCGAGGCCGTTCTTCCGGCCTGCGCGGGAACGACAGGCTACGTCCCGGCGTTGACCTTCGTACTCCCGATCGAGTGCCACTGCCGCCCAAGGGGCTTCAGTGTTCCTGTTCCATGGTATGACGACCCCCAGCCATCCCCACTGATGACCGACCGCTACGCCGTCTTCGGCAATCCCATTGCCCATAGCTTGTCTCCCCGTATCCACGCCGCCTTCGCCCGGCAAACGGGGCAGGACATGGTCTATGAGGCGCGGCTTGCGCCCCTTAATGGATTCATCGATGCCCTGGAGGCTTTCCGGGCCGAGGGCGGCAAGGGTGCCAACGTCACCGTCCCCTTCAAAGTGGACGCCTTTCACTATGCCCAGACGTTGAGCGAGCGTGCCCGCCTTGCCCAGGCGGTGAACACGCTCAAGTTCGAAGGCGAGCATATCCTGGGTGACAACACCGACGGTGCCGGCCTGGTGCGCGACATCACCGCCAACCTCGGGCTCGGGATCCGCGCAAAACACGTGCTGCTCCTGGGCGCAGGCGGCGCGGCGCGCGGCGTGATCCTGCCCCTGCTGCAAGAAGGTCCGGCACGGCTGTTCATCGCCAACCGCACGCCAGAAAAGGCCACGGCGCTGGCCGCCCAGTTCGGCGCCCTGGGCCCGGTCACAGGCGGCGGTTTCGACGCCATCACGGGCGCCTTCGACATCGTGATCAACGCCACTTCCACCGGCTTGAGCGATGAAATGCCGCCGCTGCCGGGGCGCGTCTTCGCGCCGGGCGCGCTCGCCTACGACATGATGTACGGCAAGGAAACGCCCTTCATGGCCTTCGCCCGGGCCCAGCGCGCGCGCGTGGTCGACGGCCTTGGCATGCTCGTGGAACAGGCCGCGGAATCCTTCTTCTGGTGGCGCGGCGTGCGCCCGGAAACGGCCCCGGTCATCGCTCAATTGCGCAAGTAGCGGGCACGATGCTGAAGGCGATCTGGCGCTGGCTGTGGCGCGGCCTGGCGGTGGCGCTGCTGGGGGTGCTGCTGCTGCAGGTGTGGTTCTTGCTCCACGTGTGGTGGTACGTGGACCACAATCCCAGCACCACTGCTTTCATGGAGCGGCGGCTGGCCGAGTTGCAGGCCAAGCTGGGCGAGGACGCCGAACTCAAGCATAAGTGGGTGCCCTACGATCAGATTTCGATCCACCTCAAGCGCGCGCTGATCGCGGCGGAGGATGCCAAGTTTCCGGCGCACGATGGCTTTGATTTCGAGGGCATCGAGAAGGCCCTGGAAAAGAATGAGAAGAAAGGGCGCGTGGTGGCGGGCGGCTCCACCATCAGTCAGCAACTCGCCAAGAACCTGTTCCTGTCCGGCGAGCGTTCCTACCTGCGCAAGGCCCAGGAAGCCGTCATCACGCTCATGCTGGAGAAGATGATGACCAAGCGCCGCATCCTGGAGATCTACCTGAACGTGATCGAGTGGGGCGAAGGCGTCTATGGGGCGGAGGCCGCCGCGCGCCATTATTTCCACACCAGCGCCGCGCGGCTCAACCCCTTCCAGGCGGCGCGCCTGGCGGCGATGGTGCCCCGCCCGCGCTATTTCGAGAAGCGCCCCAATTCCCCCTACCTGGCGCGCCAGACGGCACGCATCCTGGCACGCATGAACCAGGTGACGGTGCCGAAATAGCGCCGGCAGGGTCCGTCAGCGGCGATGCTGCGGCAGGAAGTTGACGGCCAGCGAGCGATACAGCGGCGTCGGGCAGACCAGCATGCGCCCCCCCATAGCAGGAGCCGCTTGCGCCAGCGGGCGGGCGACAGCCAGGCATGACGGGTGCGGCGCAGGAAACGTCTGGGCATGGCGGATTCGGTGCCTCAGGTCCGCGCGTCGTACACGGCCATGATGCTACGGAGCTCGGCGAGCACGGCTGCGCGCTCTTCGGCCCCGAGTTCCGCCGTTTCGGGGACTGCCTCCTGGGCGGCGAGTGCCCCCATGATCTCGCGCACGCGGGTGCAACCCAGCTCGCAGATGTGGGTGACGACCTGCTCCACACGCTGGTTGTCCACCTGGTTACTTTCGCGGTAGGGCGCGGGCCACGACCCACAGACTGATTTCCGCGGCGCCCGCGCGTTTGAGCGCCCGCGCCGCTTCCCGCAGGGTGGCGCCGCTGGTCATGACGTCATCCACCAGGGCCACGTGCAGACCGGCCACGGTCCTGGCACAGGCGAAGGCATCGCGCACGTTGCGACGGCGCTCCGGCAGAGAAAGCTGAGCCTGGGGGGCGGTGTCGCGGATACGCGAAAGACTCGTGGTGTCCAGGCGCACGCCCAGGCGATGCGCCAGCGGGCGGGCGATTTCCGTCGCCTGGTTGAAGCCCCGGGCGCGCGCACGCGCGGGAAACAGCGGCATGGGGATGATGAGGTCCGGGCGCGGCGCATGGGCCACAGCGCGCGCGAGCCACTCGGCGAGTATTGGTGCCAGGGCGAGCGCGCCTCGGTATTTAAGCGCCTGGATCAGCTCGTCGGCAGGGAATTCGTAGCGCAGGGCGGCGATGCAGCGGGTGTATGGCGGCGGCTCGCGCAGGCAGTCACCGCAGATGCGGTCTTCGCCCGGGCCCGCGCACACTGGGCAGCCACCGCTGGAAACCGGCAGGGCGGCGCCACAGCGGGGACACACCTGGCCTTGGGCGGTGGGCGCGCCGCACAGGACGCAGTCCGACTGCACAAGTTGTGAGCAGTTGTTCAAAAAGGATAGCATCGTGTTTGACAGCCGAGCCGGGATCATCGATCATCCGCCCTCTCCCAAAGATAGATCGATTCTAAGGCTCCCTGGGGCGGGCTGCCAGCCGCGACGTCCATGAAAATCAAAAAAGCCATCACCGCCGAGCAATGCCGCCTCGCGGCCCAGCTGTTCAATTTGGCCACCATCCTCGCTGTGTTGGTGCCCATCCTGCTCATGTTGTGGGTAGGGGCATCCATGTTCGTCTATGCCCAGAACGCCCATCATCCGGACGAGCGGGTGGCGCGCTACACACGGCGGGCGGGCTTCCGGTTCTACGGCGTGGCGGGGGCGATGGTGATTTTTGGACAGCCCATCGTCAACTGGCTAGGTGGCTTGTACGGCGTGCTGGCGGTCTGGGCCATCTTAGCCCTCACCCTGATTCCACCCGCCGTGTTGGACATCCTCAAGGCGCGCCGCGAGGACTGGCGCGACATCATTGTGGAGGTGCCGGTCAATGAGTGAAGTGGTAAGCCCCGTGCGTTGGACCGTAGAGGCGCTGGAGGCGCTGCTGGCAGCACCCTTCGCCGATCTGATCCATCGTGCCCAGAGCGTGCACCGGACGCATTTCGACCCCAATGTGGTGCAGCTTTCCACCCTGTTGTCCATCAAGACTGGCGGCTGTCCCGAGGACTGCGGCTATTGCCCCCAGTCCGTGCGGCACGCCACAGGCGTGCCCAACGAAGGGCTGATGGATCTCGAATCAGTGCTGGCGGCGGCGCGTGCCGCCAAGGCGAGCGGAGCGACCCGGTTTTGCATGGGCGCCGCCTGGCGCAGCCCCAAGGACCGGGATCTGGAACCGGTGCTGGAGATGGTGCGTCAAGTCAAGGCGCTGGGGCTTGAGACCTGCCTGACCGCAGGCATGCTGCGCGAGGGCCAGGCGGAAAAACTGCGCGCGGCGGGGCTGGATTACTACAACCACAATCTGGACACGGCGCCCGAGTTCTACGGTCGCGTCATCACCACCCGCGAGTATGCGGATCGGCTGGAAACCCTGGAACGGGTTCGGCGCGCGGGGCTCAATGTGTGCTGTGGCGGCATCGTCGGGATGGGAGAATCCCGCCGTGAGCGCGCAGGCCTCATCGCCCAGCTGGCGAATCTCGATCCGCAGCCAGAGTCGGTGCCCATCAACATGCTGGTGCAGGTGGAAGGAACCCCGCTTTATGGCACCGAGCCGCTGGACCCGCTGGAGTTCGTGCGCACCATCGCCGTGACCCGTATCGCGCTACCCAAGAGCTTCGTGCGTCTGTCCGCAGGGCGGGAGCAGATGTCGGAATCCACCCAGGCCTTGTGTTTCCTGGCGGGCGCAAATTCCATCTTCTACGGCGAGAAGCTCCTCACCACCGGCAACCCTACCGTCAGTCGCGATCTCGCCCTACTGGAGAAACTGGGCATGCGGCCCCTAGGCGAAGAAGGGCCGTTCGCGGGTGGGTGAGCGCGAAGGCGCGCAGCGCGCCGGGTGTAAAAGACACAGAGGGTTGCCCATGGGAACCGGTGGCATGGCTGCCTAGGGCGAGCGCGTCATGACCTTTGCTGAGCTCCACGCGGAACTGCAGAAGCTTAAAGCCCAGGGGCTCCTGCGCGAGCGGCGCATCCTGGAGAGTGCCCAGGGGGCGCATGTGCGGGTAGATGGCCGCGACTATCTCGCCTTTTGCAGCAACGATTACCTGGGGCTCGCTTCTCATCCCGCGCTGATTGACGCGACCTGTCGCGGCGCGGCTCAGTATGGCGTGGGAGCGGGCGCCTCCCATCTCATCGTGGGCCACTCCGAAGCGCATCACAAGCTGGAAGGGGCGCTTGCGCAATTTCTCGGCCTGCCGAAGGCGCTGTTGTTTTCCACCGGCTACATGGCCAACCTGGGCATCGTCTCCGCATTGGCTGCGCGCAACGACGTGGTGCTGGCCGACAAACTCAATCATGCCTCCCTCAACGATGCCGCCTTGCTCTGCCGCGCCCAGTTTCTGCGCTACACGCATCTTGATCTCAAACAGCTCGAGCGAGCCCTGGCCGCGGCGCGGGGAAGACGCAAGCTGGTGGTGACCGATGCGGTGTTCAGCATGGACGGCGACATCGCGCCGGTGCCCGAACTGCTTGCCCTGTGCGAGCGTTACGATGCCTGGTTGATACTGGACGACGCGCATGGTTTCGGCGTGCTGGGAGAGGCGGGGAGGGGGGTGTTGGAGCATTTCGGTCTGAGTGATCCGCGCATCATCTACATGGCCACCCTGGGCAAGGCCGCGGGGGTGTTCGGCGCGTTCGTGGCCGGCGCCGAACCCCTGATCGAAGCGCTGATCCAGCGGGCGCGCACTTACATCTACACGACGGCCTTCCCTCCCCTGCTGGCTACCGCGCTCCTGGCCAGTCTGCACCTGTTTTCCGAGGAGGGCTGGCGGCGCGGCCGCTTACGCGAGCTCATCGCCTACTTCAAGACGCATCTCGGCACGGCACGTTGGCGCTTGCTGCCTTCGGACACACCCATCCAGCCGCTGGTGGTGGGGGACAACGAGACCGCGGTGCGGCTCGCCGAGGCCTTGCGTGCCCGCGGCATCTTGGTGCCGGCTATCCGTCCCCCCACGGTGCCCAAGGGCCAGGCCCGCCTGCGCATCTCCCTGTCGGCGGCCCACAGCAAGGAAGACGTGCGCCGTCTGTGCGAGGCGCTCAAGGACATAGAACGGACGCTCTAGGCTGCGCATGGGAAACCAGGGTCTGCATGTGGAACGCTGCGGTCACGGGCCGGACCTGGTGCTGCTCCATGGCTGGGGCCTGCACGGCGGCGTTTGGCAAGATCTGGCAGAAGCGCTCGCCCCGCGCTTTCGCCTGCACGTGCCGGATCTACCGGGGCATGGGGCGAGCGCATCCATTACACCCTACGACCTAGACGCCCTTGCTGCCGCGCTGGCGCAGGTGCTGCCCGCAGGCGCCCATGTTTGTGGCTGGTCCTTGGGAGGGCAGGTGGCCTTGCGCTTGGCGCAGCACTGGCCGGGGCACGTGGCGCGTCTCACGCTGATCGCCACCACCCCTTGTTTTCGCCGGCGGCCCGATTGGCCGCACGGCATGGACGAGGCCAGCCTCGCGGAATTCGCGCGCAATCTTGAGGCCGACTACGAAGGCACGCTCAAGCGTTTCCTCGCCCTCACCGCGCGCGCGGGCGAGGGCGCGCGCGGGGTGATCGCGCGCCTGCGCGCCAGCCTGTTCACGCGGGGCAGACCCGTGCCGGAAGCCCTGCGCGCCGGACTTGCCATTCTGCGTGAGGCCGATATGCGCGGCGAGCTGGCCCAGGTGATGCAGCCTGCGCTGGTGATCCACGGTAGCCACGATAACGTGACGCCGCCGGCGGCTGGCCGCTGGCTTGCGCAACACTTGCCCGACGGCCGCTTGCTGGAGGTGGCGGGCGCAGCCCATGCGCCGTTTCTTTCCCATCGCGCCCAGGTGGCGCAGGCAGTGGAAGCATTCTCTCATGGCTGACGAAGCGCTAAGGCTTGACAAACGTCTCGTGCGTCTGTCCTTCGAGCGTGCTGCGCAAAGCTACGACCAAGCGGCGGTGTTGCAGCGGGAGGTCGCGCAGCGCATGGCCCAGCGGCTTCCCTACGTGAAGCTCGTGCCGCGCCGCATCCTGGATGCGGGCGCGGGCACCGGCTTCGGCACACGGCTGCTCGCGCGGCGCTATCCCAAGGCGCATCTCATTGCCCTTGATCTCGCCTGGGCCATGCTCAAGGCCGCGCGTGCGGCGCAGCCGTGGTGGCAACGCCTGGCGGGGCCAGCGCGGCGCGCGCGCTATCTGTGCGGCGATCTGGAGCGGCTGCCGTTGGCGGCTTCCAGTGTCGATCTCGTCTGGTCCAACCTCACCCTGCAATGGTGCAATGCGCCGGAGCAGGCCTTCCGCGAATGCTACCGCGTGCTGGTGCCGGGGGGGCTGTTCATGTTCAGCACTTTCGGTCCAGATACTCTCAAGGAACTGCGGCAGGCCTTTGCCAGCGTGGATGGCTATACGCACGTGAATCGCTTCGTGGACATGCACGATTTGGGCGACCTGCTCACCTATGCGGGTTTCGCCGCGCCGGTGATGGACATGGAGATGATCACCCTCACCTATCTCGACCTGAAGCAACTGCTTTGCGAACTGAAGGCCCTTGGTGCCCACAACGTCACCTTCGGGCGCAATCACGGGCTCATGGGCAAACGACGCTGGCAGGCCATGGTGGAGGCTTACGAGAGCCTGCGCCGGGATGGCCGGCTGCCCGCCACCTTCGAGGTCGTCTATGGCCATGCCTGGGTGGGCGAGAGCAAGCGGCGCGAGGACGGACGGCAGGCGATCGCCCTGCAGATCGCGCGGCGGCAGGCGGGTCTGCGATGAGCCGAGGCGTGTTCGTCACGGGCACCGATACGGGCGTGGGCAAGACCCTGGTCGCCACGGCGCTGTTGCGGCGCGGTGTGCAGGCTGGACTCAAGTGCGTGGGCATGAAGCCGGTGGCGGCTGGCTGTGAGCGGGTGGGCGCCTCCTGCGTCTACCAAGACGTGGAGGCCCTCATTGCCGCTTCCAATGTGGTCGCACCGCGGGAAGCGATCAACCCATACCGCTTTCCGGAGCCGGTTGCCCCTCACCTGGCCGCGGCGGCAAGCGGCGTGTCCCTCGACATCGAGGTCATGGCTGATCGTTTCCGTGAGCTCGCCGCCCGCGCCGACTTGGTCGTGGTGGAGGGCGCGGGAGGTTTCCTGGTGCCCCTCGATGACGAGACGACCCTCGCCGATCTCGCCTTGCGCTTGGCATTGCCGGTGGTGTTGGTGGTGGGCATGCGCCTGGGGTGCCTCAACCACACCCTGCTCACCGCCGAGGCCATCGCCCGCCGTGGCCTGAGGCTGGCTGGCTGGGTGGCCAATCGTATCGATCCCCAGATGGCGCGGTTTGAGGAAAATCTCGCCACCTTGCGCGCGCGGCTTGCGCTACCCCTTCTGGGTGTGCTCCCGCCCTTTCCCAATCCCCCCGACCCTGCTGCAGTCGCTGCCCACCTGCGCCTGCCCTGAGGGCTGGCGTGTCGCCCCCACCGACAGATTTCATCAGCAATTCATAATTTGGTTACATTGTGAATTTAAATACCGGAAAGCAAAGGATTTTCTCCGGCTCTCCCCTTGCGGCAAAATGTCGCGGCGTGCTACCGTAGCGGGCAACGAAAAGGCGGGCGCAGAAATCCGCCGCATGCCCATGACAGAAGAAGGCAGCAGCCGAGGATGGAAGGCATACACGCAGCAACCGGGTCGGAATGTACCGTTTTGGTGCGACCCAATTGCTCCCTTTCGCCCGCCGGTCGGCGGGGCTTCCTCTTCCTCATCGCCATCGTGACCTTTGCCATCGCCCTGGCTTTTGCCTGGGCGGGTGCTTGGCTCGTGCTGCCTTTTGCCGGTCTGGAACTGGGGGTTTTGGTGTGGGCGTTTCGTGAATTGGACCGTCATGCGGCCGATTACGAAGTGATCAGCATCCGCGGCGACACGGTCGCGGTGGAACGCCGTGTCGGGAGTCGGGTGACACGCCACGAATTTAACCGCTATTGGGTCCGCCTAGTGCTTAAGCGGGACGCGGCTGGCGAGCTTGCCCTGTGTCTGCGCTCCCACGGTCGCGAAGTGGTGCTGGGACGCTGTCTGGCCGCGCAAGCGCGGGCGGCGCTGGCTCAGGAATTGCGGAACCATTTCAACAACTGACGACTACAACCATCGAGGGGGAAGGCAATGGCAAGCAAGTCGAGGGGGCGGGCGGTGAGCGCGCTCACCGCATTCATGACCTGGGGCGCGATGGCCGCGGCATGGGCGGCGGAATCGAAATTCAATCTGCCCACGCCGCAAAGCCAGGTGGCCCGAGAGATCTATGACCTGCACATGCTCATCTTGTGGGTGTGCGTGGGGATCTTCATCGTGGTCTTCGGCGCCATGTTCTATTCCATCTGGAAGCATCGCAAGTCCGTCGGGCATCAACCGGCCCATTTCCACGAGAACACCAAGCTGGAAGTGGTGTGGACCATCATTCCCTTCATGATCTTGGTGGGCATGGCCATTCCCTCCACCAAGACCATCCTCAACATGCGCGATGCCAGCAATTCGGACATGACCGTCAAGGTCACCGGCTACCAGTGGAAGTGGGAATACGAATATCCCGCCGAGGGTATTCGCTTCCTCTCCACCCTCTCCACGCCAAGGGATGAGATCGAGAACCGGGCCGCCAAGGGCGAGCACTATCTGCTCGAGGTGGACAATCCCCTCGTGGTGCCAGCGGGCAAGAAGGTGCGTCTGCTGCTCACCGCCAACGACGTGATCCACTCCTGGTGGGTGCCGGCTTTTGGCATCAAGCAGGATGCCATCCCGGGCTACGTCAAGGACGCCTGGTTCAAGGCCGACAACCCAGGCGTCTATCGCGGCGTGTGCGCCGAGCTGTGCGGCAAGGACCACGGCTTCATGCCCATCGTGGTGGAAGTGAAGACCCAGGAGGAGTACGACAAATGGGTCCTGGCCCAGAGGGCCGCCAAGGCCGCGGCCGTGGCCGATGCCAGCAAGACCTATACCCTAGACGAATTGAAAGCCAAGGGCGAAGCCGTCTACAAGACCCATTGCGCCGCCTGCCATCAGGCCGATGGCAAGGGACTGCCGCCAGCCTTTCCAGCCTTGGCCGGATCCAAGATCGCCACCGGCGACAAGGCGGCGCATCTTGACATCGTCATGAACGGCAAGGCCAATACGGCCATGGCCGCGTTCGGCAAACAGCTCTCCGATGTGGAGCTGGCGGCGGTCATCACCTACGAGCGCAATGCCTTCGGCAATGCCACGGGTGATGTGGTCCAGCCTGCCGACATCAAGGCTTTGCGCAAATAATCCGAGGAGGTCCAATAATGGAAGCGACACACACACACGAGTACGGTCACGCCCATCCCACGGGCCTGATGCGCTGGCTCACTACCACCAACCACAAGGATATAGGCACCCTCTATCTGTGGTTTTCCTTCATCATGCTGCTCACAGGTGGTGTGATGGCCCTGCTCATTCGCGCCGAGCTGTTCCAGCCGGGGTTGCAGATCGTTGAGCCAGAAGTGTTCAACAGCCTCACCACCCTGCACGGTCTGATCATGGTGTTCGGTGCGATCATGCCAGCCTTCGTGGGCTTCGCAAACTGGCAGGTGCCCATGATGATCGGCGCGCCCGACATGGCCTTTCCGCGCATGAACAACTGGTCCTTCTGGCTGCTGCCGGTAGCGGCAATCCTGCTCGTGAGCCAGTTCTTCGTGCCGGGTGGCGCGGTAGCCGGTGGCTGGACCATGTATGCGCCGCTGTTCCTGCAAGGTGGCATCGCCAATGACATGACCATCTTCGCGGTGCACATCCTGGGCATCTCTTCCATCATGGGAGCAATCAACATCATCACCACCATCCTCAACATGCGCGCTCCGGGCATGACCTTGATGAAAATGCCCCTGTTCGTGTGGACCTGGCTGATTACTGCCTACCTGCTGATCGCCGTGATGCCGGTGCTCGCCGGTGCCGTGACCATGCTGCTCACGGACCGCCACTTTGGCACTCATTTTTTCAATCCCGCGGGCGGCGGCGATCCGGTGATGTTCCAGCACATCTTCTGGTTCTTCGGTCATCCTGAGGTGTACATCATGAT
The DNA here is from genome assembly GCF_039822265.1 of Thiobacter sp. AK1. Taxonomy (NCBI): domain Bacteria; kingdom Pseudomonadati; phylum Pseudomonadota; class Betaproteobacteria; order Burkholderiales; family Thiobacteraceae; genus Thiobacter; species Thiobacter aerophilus. The sequence continues at coordinate 203,415 of NZ_JBAJEX010000004.1, read as the reverse complement.
CCTGCCGGCGTTCGGCATCATCTCCCAGGTGATCCCAGCCTTTGCCCGCAAGCCGCTGTTTGGCTACGCATCCATGGTGTATGCCACGGCGTCCATCGCCATCCTCTCCTTCATCGTCTGGGCACATCACATGTTCACCGTGGGTATGCCCACCTCCGCCCAGCTCTTCTTCATGTACGCCACGATGCTGATTGCCGTGCCGACCGGCGTGAAGGTGTTCAACTGGGTGGCGACGATGTGGCGCGGCTCGATGACCTTCGAGACGCCCATGCTGTTCGCCTTGGGTTTCGTCGCCCTGTTCACCATCGGCGGCTTCACCGGTCTGGTGTGCGCCATCACGCCGGTGGACATCCAGATCCAAGACACCTACTACGTGGTGGCGCACTTCCACTACGTGCTAGTGTCCGGCGCATTGTTCGCCATCTTCGCGGGCGTGTACTTCTGGCTGCCCAAGTGGACGGGTCACATGTATGACGAGAAACTGGGCAAGCTCCATTTCTGGTTGTCGGCGATCTTCTTCAACATCACCTTCTTCCCCATGCACTTCCTGGGGCTGGCCGGCATGCAGCGGCGCGTGCCCGATTACAACCTGCAGTTCGCCGACTGGAACATGGTGTCTAGTATCGGCGCCTTCGGTTTCGGCTTATCGCAGCTTATCTTCCTGGTGGTGGTGCTGAAGGCCATCAAGGGGGGCGTCAAGGCCGAGGCCAAGCCCTGGGAGGGGGCGGATTCCCTGGAGTGGACGCACTTGCCCTCGCCCGCGCCTTACCACTCCTTTGAAACGCCGCCGGTGCTGAAGTAACACGCAGGGACGGCCCGTGATGGGCCGTCCCAGTGCCCACGGGAAAACAATGCCCCCCAGCGAGAAGAATAAATACCTCACCGCCGCCATCCTGGTGGCGCTGGTGGTCATCATTTTCCTGTGGACGCTACGGATGTATGGCTGAAGCGATGGATCGGCGCGAGCAAAACACAGTCCTCCTGCGCAAGCTGATCGTGGTCACGGTGGCCATGTTTGGCTTCGGCTTCGCCTTGGTGCCGTTTTATAAAAAGATCTGTGAGGTTACCGGACTCAGCCGGGAACGGATCGCCCCGAGCAACACCCAGGTGGATTTCGCGCGCACCGTGACCATCGAGTTCGATTCCAACGTGGGCACGGGCTTGCCCTGGCGCTTCGAGCCCCAGACGGTGAAGCTTGAAGTCCATCCGGGTGAGATGAAGCAGGTGTTCTATCGCGTGGTCAACACCACCGACCGCACCATCGTCGGTCAGGCCGTTCCGGCGTATGCCCCTGCGTACGCCGCCAGCTACTTCAAGAAAATCGAATGCTTCTGTTTTAGCGAGCAGACTCTCAAGCCTGGCGAGGAACGGCTGATGCCGGTTCAATTCGTGGTGCAAAACGATTTGCCCCGCAACGTGCACACCATCACCCTCTCCTATACCTTCTACGAGCGCGCCCCCAAGGCTGCGGTGGCAGGCGCCTCCGGGGAAGGCGCATGAATGGGCGAGACAAGCGGGGCTGGCTTGCGGCCGCCACGGCTGTCTTCTGGAGCTTTTTTGGCGTGCGGCGCCGCCACGATTATGAGTCGGATGCCGCCAAGCTCACCCCCGGCCAGGTGATTGCCATGGGGCTGGTGGCTGCGGCCTTGTTCATTGCGGCGTTGCTGGGTGTGGTGTGGCTGGTGACCCACCTCGCCGCGGGATGATGCAAGATTTGGAATGAGCCATTCTGGGTAACCAAAGCGAGGAGGAACGAAACATGAGTGAGCATCAAGGGGGAGGGTACTATCTGCCACAGCCTTCGGGCTGGCCCATCGTGGGTTCGGTGGCGCTGCTCTTGTTCGCATCCGGCATGGTGCTGTGGGCGAATCGGCTGCCAGGCGGCTGGCTGGTGCTGGCCGGCTTGGCGGTGCTGTTCTACATGATGTTCGGCTGGTTTGGTCGTGTCATCGAGGAATCCGAGTCTGGCAAGTACAACGAGCAGGTGGACCGCTCCTTCCGCTGGGGCATGACGTGGTTCATTTTTTCCGAAGTGATGTTCTTTGCCGCTTTCTTCGGCGCCTTGTTCTATCTGCGGGTGCTGGCGGTGCCCTGGCTGGGCTCGGGGGAAACGGGTGCGATGCTGTGGCCGGGCTACACGCCGAGTTGGCCGACCGCGGGCCCCTTGGGGCCGAGCCTGGCGGGTGTGGACACGGAGGTGCCGCCCGGTTCCAATCAGTTTGCGGCCATGGGGGCGTGGGGCATTCCTGCCCTCAATACCCTGATCCTGCTCACTTCGGGTCTTACCGTCACCATTGCCCACTGGGGGCTGAAGAAGAATAACCGCACCCAACTCGTGGTGTGGCTGTTCCTCACCATCTGCCTGGGCCTACTCTTCCTCGGGCTACAGTCTTATGAGTATGTCCATGCCTACACCAAGATGGGGCTCACACTGGGCGCGGGCGCCTATGGCGCGACCTTCTTCATGCTCACTGGTTTCCATGGGCTGCACGTGACCATCGGCACGGTGATGCTGACCGTGGTCTGGCTGCGGGCGCTGAAGGGCCACTTCACGCCGGAGCGCCACTTCGCTTTCGAAGCGGTGTCTTGGTATTGGCACTTTGTGGATGTGGTCTGGCTGCTTCTGTTCGTGTTCGTCTATGCGCTTTGAGCGCGCGGCCCCATAAACCAAAGGAGGCCTATAACCAGAACGATTAGGAGAAAGGGGACTCTGGCGCCGCAGGGTACCGCGGCGCCATTTTTGTTTGTTCTCACCGGCGAAGGAATAACAACGGGGCTAGGGCTTGGGAGGCAGTACGCCGAAGTAGAAGCCGGCCATGAGCAGGCCGAACAGGGTGATGGAAACGCCGATGCGCACCGTCAACGCCTTCACCGTGCGTTCCGTGCTACCTTTGTCCTTGAGCAGAAAGAGCAAGGCCGAAAACAAGCTGCCGATGATGACGACGAGAAACGCGACGACGAGGCTGCGGTACAGGATGGGGGACATGGTGGACTCGCAATCGGGCCTGGGTGAGTGCGGCTGGCCGGATTTAGCGGCGCAGGCGCGTGGGCGTCTGCCGCGTGCCGAAGGCGTGGCGGCAGATATGCACAGTGTAATGCAAGCCTCGCGCGACCGCCATGGCTGAGGGTGGGCGAGGCTTGCTCTGGCCCAGCGTGGCCGCGGCCTTGCTGCTTGCCGTGACGCTCGCCGCAGGCAAGTGGCAACTCGACCGGGCGGAGTACAAACGCGCTTTGCAAGCCCGCATCGACGCTCGCCTCCAGGCGGCACCCATCGCCTTGGATGGTCGCCCGGTTGACGCGGCAGCGCTGCAAGGCCGGCGGGTACAGGTCACAGGCCGGTTCGATTCCGCCCACGAAATCTTCCTCGACAATCGCAGCTGGGAAGGTCACCCCGCCTATCAGGTGCTGACGCCCCTTCTGATCGAAGGTGCCTCGGTGGCGGTGCTGATCGATCGCGGCCGGGTGATCCGTGACTGGAACGGGCCGCTGCCGGTGGTGCCGGTGCCGCCCGCACCGGTGCGTATCGACGGCATTGCCGGTCCCCCGCCTGGGAAATATCTGGAGCTGTCGCGCCAGGTGGTGCAGGGCAAGGTGTGGCAGAACCTGGATTTGCCTCGCTATGCTGCCACCTTGCCCTATTCCCTACTGCCCGTGGTGGTCACCCAGCTCAACGACACGGGCGACGGCCTTCACCGCCAGTGGGTGCGGCCCGATACGGGCGTGGAAAAACATCTGGGCTACGCCTTCCAATGGTTTGCCATGGCGGCGACCATCGTGATCCTTTACGTGGTGCTGTATGCAAGACGATGCAGGGCGCGGCAATCGAGCTAAATTCCTACTGGTGCTGGCGGTGTTCCTGGCACCGGTGGTCGCTTCCTATCTGTTCTACTACGTGTGGCCGCCCAAGGGGGCGGCGGTGAACTATGGTGAGCTCATCGAGCCGGTGTCTCTGCCCAGCGAGCTGACCCTGGCCTTGCCAGATGGCACGCCGCTGCCCCTGCGCCAATTGCGCGGCAAGTGGTTGCTCCTGCATGCCGCGCCCAGCGCCTGCGACGCCGTCTGCGCACGTCAGTTCGATGCCCTGCGCCGGGTGCGCCTGCTGCAGGGCCGTGACCAGGCGCGCGTGCAGGTGGTGTGGCTGTTGACAGACGCCGGTGTGCCGGATCCGGCGCTCTTGGAACGGCTCGGACCCCTGCGCGTGGTGCGGGATCCGCACGGCGATCTCGCCCGCCGTCTGCCTGCGAGGCACGGCCTGACTGGCCATCTCTACGTGATCGATCCCCTGGGCAACGCGATGATGCGCTATGACTTGGATCCGGATCTCAAGCGCATGGGCAAGGACCTCGCCCGTTTGCTCAAGGCCTCGCAGATCGGTTGATGACGGCTCCGAACCTGCTTTTGCTCGCGCTGTTCGGCCTGCTGGTGGCCCTACCCGTGCTCGCCTACGTGGCGCGAAGGGGCGGCGATGTCCATGCCCGACTTGCCTGGGTGACGGCCTTCCTCGCGCTGGATCTGATCATGTTTGGTGGGTTTACCCGTCTAACCGATTCCGGCCTGGGTTGCCCTGACTGGCCGGGGTGTTACGGCCACTCGAATCCGCTCTCGGCAGCGGAGCATATCCGCGCCGCGGAGACGGCCATGCCCAGCGGCCCGGTCACGCGCATCAAGGCGTGGATCGAAATGCTGCATCGTTATTTCGCCATGGGTGTAGGGCTGCTCATCATCGTGCTCATGGTGCAGGCCTGGCTGCGGGCTCGGCGAGATCCCAGCCGCTCGCCCTGGCTTGCCACGGTCATTTTCCTCGCCGTCTGCGTGCAGGGCGCATTCGGCGCCTTCACCGTGACCATGAAACTAACGCCGGCAATCGTCACCCTGCATCTACTGGGCGGCATGCTACTGCTGGCGCTCCTCACGGGCCTTGCCTTGCGGGAAGGCCCGCGCCCGGCGGTGGGCGCGGAGGCGGTGGCCCTGCGTGGCCACGGTCTGCTGGCGGCGGTCGTGCTCGTCTTGCAAATCGCCCTCGGTGGCTGGGTGAGCACCAATTACGCGGTACTGGCCTGTCCCGACTTTCCCCTCTGCCATGGGCACTGGTGGCCGCCGGAGATGGACTTTCATCACGCCTATACCCTGTGGCGTCCGCTGGGGCAGACGGCGGACGGCGATCTCATTCCTTTCCAGTCCCTGGTGGCCATTCATTGGGTCCATCGCAACTTCGCTTATCTGGTGCTCGCCGTGCTGGGCACGCTTGCCTGGCGCGCCCGGTCGGTGCCGGGCCTGGCCCGTTGGGCCCGCGCGCTGGCGGGGCTGATCTTGTTGCAGTTTCTCACTGGCCTGTCCAATGTCATGCTGCAGTGGCCGCTGCCCGTGGCGGTGCTGCACAACGGAGGTGCGGCGTTGCTGGTGATGATGCTCGTGGTGTTACACTTTCGCGTCGGGGTAGGTGCCCGACACAATCCCGCGCAGACGGGATGATTCCGGTTGAGGAGACGCGCATGACGACGCTGAGCGTCAATCAGGTGGCCTGCCGCTGCCAACAGTTCTTTGCTCTGTGCAAGCCGCGCGTGGTGGCGCTGATCGTGTTCACCGCGGTGATTGGCATGTTCCTCGCCCTTCCGGGCATGGTGCCGCTGCGCATCCTGATCGCGGGCACCGTGGGCATCGCCCTGGTGGCGGGCGCGGCGGCGGCCTTCAACTGTCTCATCGAGCAGAAGGTGGACGCCATCATGGCGCGCACCCGGGCGCGCCCGCTGCCGCGCGGGCAGGTGACGCCAATACAGACCCTCGTGTTCGCTGGTGTGGTGGGCGGGTTAGGTCTGTTCATTCTCAACGCCTATGTCAATGCCCTCACCATGTGGCTCACCCTGGCGACCTTCGTGGGCTACGCGGTGATCTACACGGTGGTGCTCAAACCCCTGACACCCCAGAACATCGTCATTGGCGGCGCCTCCGGCGCCATGCCACCGGTGCTGGGCTGGGCTGCTGCCACGGGGGAGGTGAGCGCCGATGCCCTGCTGCTATTCCTCATCATTTTTGCCTGGACCCCACCCCATTTCTGGGCCCTGGCCTTGTACCGTCGTGAGGAGTACGCCAAAGCCGGCATGCCCATGCTGCCCGTCACCCACGGTGAGGCCTTCACCCGCCTGCACGTGCTGCTCTATACGCTGATTCTCACTGCTTGCACCTTGCTGCCCGTGGCGAGCGGCATGAGCGGCCTCATCTATCTAGCCGCTGCCCTGGTGCTCGATGGCGTGTTCCTGTGGTATGGCTGGCGCCTGTATCGGGCCTACAGCGACGTCCTGGCGAAAAAGACCTTCGCCTACTCCATCCTCTACTTGAGCCTTCTGTTCGCCGCGCTGCTCGTGGACCACTATCTCCGGCTACCGCTTGGGATCCTGGCCTAAAGGGTTGCCGGCTCCGTGCGCAATGGCCGGAATTAGGATAAACTGCTCCGTAAAGAGTCTTATCCAACGGCCATGATGCTCTCCCGTACCAGCCAATACGCGATCCAGGCGCTGATCTTCATCGCCACCCAACCCAAGGGCCAGCCGGTGCTCAACCGCGAGATCGCCAGCCGCCTCAACGTCCCGCCGGCCTATCTCGCCAAGATCATGCAGAGCCTCTGCAGGGGGAATCTGCTCTATTCCTTCCGTGGCCGCCTGGGCGGCTTCTGTCTGCGCGAGGGCGCAGAAAAGACCGATCTGCTGCAGGTGCTGGCCATCACCGAAGGCCCGGGCTTTGCCCAGGACTGCGTGCTGGGGCTCAAGGTGTGTTCCGATGCCACCGCTTGTCCCATGCACGCCAAGTGGCAGCCCATCAAGAAAAAAGTGCTCGCCCTGCTCAAGGAGCAAACCCTGGAAAAACTTGCGCGCGCGGTGCAAACCGGCAAGTATCGGCTGGCGGATCTGCCCAGCAGCGTGCTCACCACGCAGCGGTTGGAGCGCGAGCCAGCCTGACGCGCGGGCGAGCGCTGGATATACTCCCAGCGTCATGCCGTCCGCCTCATCCATTACCTCTTCGCAAAGCCAAGCCGCGGACTTCCTGTTTGGGGATGGCCGCGTGCGCTGCCTTGGTCACTGGACCGTGCAGGGCATCGCCGGACTCAAGCCTCGCGTGGCCACGCTTGCCTATCCTGGAGAATCCCGGCTCGTCGTGGACTGCGGTGACATCCTCGCCTTCGATACCGCTGGCGCCTGGCTACTCGATGCGCTTCTTTGCCATCTGCGCGGAATGGGGCGCGAGGTGGAGCTGGTGGGGCTGGCGCCAGAACGCGCCCGCCTCCTGGAACTGGTGCAAAGCCGCGCTGCGCGCTTGCCGTGGTTTGCCCCGCCCCGGCCGCCCGGCTGGCTTGCGCGCCTGGGCATGGGCGTTTCACAGCGCTGGCAAGAGGCCCAGGGCATGCTGGCCTTTCTAGGGGAGACCACGCTCAGCGCCCTCGTGGCGCTGCGCGAGCCGCGCCGCTGGCGCGGCCGGCTGGTGCTGCACCACATTCAGCACGCGGGTCTCGATGCGCTAGCCCTGGTGGGCCTGTTGGCTTTCCTGGTGGGCGTGGTAATCGCCTACCAGGGTGCCACCCAGCTCGCGCGCTATGGCGCCAACATCTTCGTGGTGGATCTGATCGCCCATGCCATCCTGCGGGAATTGGGGCCCATGCTGGTGGCCATCATCGTCGCCGGACGCTCCGGCTCCGCGTTCGCGGCGCAGATTGGCACCATGAAGGTATCGGAGGAAATCGACGCACTGCGCACCCTGGGGCTTTCGCCCCAGGAGGTGCTAGTGCTGCCGCGCATGCTGGCGCTCGCGCTGGTGCTGCCCCTGCTCACCTTTTACGCCGATGTGCTGGGGCTGCTGGGCGGCTTCGTGGTGGCGCGTGTGCAGCTCGATGTGGACGCCGCGAGCTTCCTCGACCGCTTCGACGACACCATCCGTGTTTCGACGTTTCTGTTCGGGGTGGGCAAGGCACCGGTATTCGCCTTGATCATCGCCCTGGTGGGGTGCTACCAGGGTTTCCGCGCCGCGGGCAGCGCCGACAGCGTGGGACGCCACACCACGCTGTCCGTGGTGCAGTCCATCTTCCTCATCATTATCGTCGATGCCGTGTTCTCGGTGCTGGCCAATGTCACACGGCTCGGGTTTCGCTGAGCATGCTCCCCGCCATCGAACTCACCGGAGTGAGGACCCGTCTCGGGGGCACCTTGATCCATGACGGCATCGATCTCGCTGTCTGGCACGGCGAGGTGTTCGGTATCGCCGGCCCCAGCGGCTGCGGCAAATCCACCCTGCTTAAGGAGATGCTGATGTTGCAGCGGCCGGATGCCGGTCGCATCCGCATTTTGGGCGTGGACTTAATGGAACTCGACGAGGGCAAGGCGCAGGCGCTGCGTCGTCGCTGCGGGGTGATGTTCCAGGGCGGGGCCTTGTTCACCGGACTCACGGTGCTGGAAAACGTCGCTTTGCCGCTCCGGGAGCATACCACCCTGAGCCCGCGGGAAATCGAGGAGCTTTCGCGCATCAAGATCGCCTTGGCCGATCTGCCGCCGGATACCGTCCACAAATATCCCCGCGAGCTGTCGGGCGGGCTACGCAAGCGGGCGGCACTGGCGCGGGCCATCGCCCTGGATCCGGAACTCTTGTTCTTGGACGAACCCTCTGCGGGGCTGGATCCATTGGCGGCGAGCGCCTTGGACGAACTCATTCTCGGCTTGAAGGCGGCGCTCAAACTGACCATCATTGTGGTTACCCACGATTTGGACCTGCTCTGGCACGTGACCGATCGTGTGGCCATGTTGGGTGAAAGGCGGGTGGTGGGTCTGGGCACCATGGCGGAGCTCGCCCGCTCGACGCATCCTGGCTTGTGGCCCTATTTCCATGGTCCGCGCGGGCGCGCTGTTTGGCCTGGCGAGAACTGAGGCGGTTTCTGCTAGGGCATGCAAGCACGCGTGGTCGAGATCCCTCGCCTGTTTCCGCGGACGGCGAGCATCCCAGACAAAAAGACCGGCGCAATCCGTTGGCCGAGGCGCCCTGAGGATGGGTGATGGAATCACGCTTCAGTTACACGTTGGTGGGTGCCTTCGTGCTCCTCATGGGAGCGGCCCTGGTGGGTGTCGTTTTTTGGCTGTATGCGGGGGGGCTTCGCGAGCCGCCTGCCCGCGTTTATTACGCGTATTTCGATGAATCCGTGGCGGGCCTTAACGTCAACGCTCCGGTGAAATACAAGGGCGTGACCGTGGGGCGCGTGACCGAAATCGAACTCGCCCCGGACGGTTCGGGCCGCGTGCGCCTGGTCATGTCGCTGGACGAGAGGGCGCCCATCCGCAGCGACACGGTGGCGACCCTGCGCATGCAAGGACTCACCGGTCTCATGCAGGTGGAGCTCACGGGTGGCTCGCCCGATGCACCGCCGCTTGCGGCGCGCGCACCGGACAAGGTGCCCGTGATCCCGACCCGGCCGTCCCTCATGACGCGCCTGGACACTGCGGTCAGCACCGTGCTCGCCAATCTCAATCGCGGCACAGAAAACCTCAATGCCCTCACGGACGAGGCAACCCGGCGTCAGCTCCGCCAGATCCTTGCCAATGTGGAAACCAGCACACGGCTACTCGCCCAGCAGATGCCCGTGCTGGAAGCAACCCTCAAGAGCACCAGTGCAGCAGGCCAGGAAGTCGCCCATCTCGCACAACGGCTGCAGCAGACCGCGGGCCGGGTGGAGCGCATGGCCGATGAAATCACCCGTGTCTTAAGCCATGCCAGCGGGGCGACGCAGGCGCTGCAGACGGGAATGACGCAGCTTGCGGGCCAGACCCTGCCCGAGCTCGACGCCTTGCTGATCGAAATGCGTGAGCTGGCACAAAGCCTGCGCCGTGCCAGCAGCGAGCTGGAGCGGCAGCCGAGCAGCCTGGTGTTCGGGCGGCCCGTGTCCCGTCCCGGACCGGGTGAGTGAAACGTAAAGGAGATGCCATGCGCGTATCGGCTTATCTCGTGCTTGCGCTATTTGCGCTTGCCGGCTGTCTGCCCGTGCCGCGCACGGAGGAAGTGAAGCTAATGACGCTGGAGGCAGATTTCACCCCCAGCGCTACCCAGGCAGACGGGCCTGCGCTGCTGGTGGCGCTCCCGCGCGCCCGTGCAGGCTACGACAGTGCTGGCATGGCCTATTGGCGCGCGCCCCAGGAGCTGGCTTATTTCGCCCGCCATCGGTGGGTGGATACGCCGCCGCGCATGCTGGCGCCGCTCTTGGTGCAGGCACTGGAGGCAAGCGGTGGTTTCTCCGCGGTGCTGGCTGCTCCCGCCGTCGCGCGCGCAGGCCTGCGTCTGGACACCGAGGTGCTGCGTCTGCGCCAGAACTTCTCCACCAGCCCCTCGCGGGTGGAATTGGTGCTGCGTGCCCAGCTTTCCAATGTAAAAACGGCCGAGCCGGTCGCCACGCGCACCTTTGCCGCTACTGTGCCCTGTGCAGCGGATGACCCGGTGCGCGGTGCCGAAGCCGCCAACCAGGCGGTGCGCCTGGTGCTGACCGAGCTCGCCCAATGGGCCGCTGAAACCGCCCGCCGCTGATCCATTCGGGTAGCTGACAGGCGAGCGCAGAAAGGGGATAATGCGCTCCCATTTTCGTTGCCTGTGCCCATGAGCGGCCTTTTTCGCTTCTTGCCATTGCTGCTTGCTTTCCTCTTGGTTGGCTGCGGGCAGCAACCGCCGGCCTTCCAGGGCACGGACATCACGGGTGCCGACTGGGGCCGGGATTTCCGCCTGACGGATCACACCGGCAAGGTGCGCACCCTGGCTGATTTTCGCGGCAAGGTGGTGGTGATGTTCTTCGGCTACACCCATTGTCCGGACGTGTGTCCCACCACGCTAGGAGAAATGGCGCAAGTGATGAAACGCCTCGGCCCCGACGCGCAGCGGGTGCAGGTCCTGTTCGTGACCCTGGATCCGGCGCGCGATACGCCGACCCTGCTGGCGCAATATGTGCCCGCCTTCTATCCCACTTTCCTAGGTCTCTACGGTGACGAGGCCACGACGCGCAAGATCGCCGCCGATTTCAAGGTGTTCTACCAAAAGCAGGCGGGCAGCGATCCGGATCAGTACACCCTGGATCACGGGGCCAACACCTATGTCTTCGATCCCCAGGGCCGGCTGCGGCTGCTGTTCGGTTTCGGCGCCGGGGCCGAACCCATGGTCCACGACATCAAGCTCTTATTGGCGGGCGCCTGAGACCGGGCGCGACTGGCGTACCCTTGCGATGTTACAGTAGTTGCGAATATACTCATACATTAATCTCGCGGGTGTTGGCAAGCATTCGAGCATTTCAGGAGAAAAACCATGGCGGTCGCAGTGACAGAGAAGGAGCAGTACAACTTTGACGTCGTCCGCAAGTTCGCGGTGATGTCCCTGGTGTGGGGGGTGGTGGGCATGCTCGCCGGCGTCTATATCGCCTCTGAACTTGCCTGGCCCTTTCTCAACTTCGACATTCCCTACATCACCTTCGGCCGCCTGCGCCCGGTGCACACCAGCGGCGTGATTTTCGGCTTCGGTGGTTCCGCCCTGTTCGCCACCTCCTATTACGTGGTGCAGCGCACCTGCCAGACCCGGCTCATCTCCGATGCGCTGGCCAACTTCACCTTCTGGGGCTGGCAGGCGGTGATCGTGCTGGCGGCGATCTCCTACATGCTGGGTTATTCCCAAGGGCGGGAGTATGCGGAGATGGAATGGCCCATCGATCTGCTGATCGAAGTGGTGTGGATTGCCTATGCCGCAGTCTTCATCGGCACCATCATGCGCCGCAAGCAGCCGCACATCTACGTCGCCAACTGGTTCTACATCGCCTTCATCCTGGCCACGGCTCTGCTCCACACCTTCAACAATCTGGCGGTGCCGGTGAGCCTCTTCTCCATGAAGTCGTATAGCCTGTTTGCCGGCGCCCAGGACGCTATGACCCAGTGGTGGTACGGCCACAATGCGGTGGGCTTCTTCCTGACCGCGGCGTTCCTGGGGATGATGTATTACTTCGTGCCCAAGCAGGCTGGGCGGCCCATTTATTCCTACCGCCTGTCCATCGTCCACTTCTGGGCACTGTCTTTCCTCTATATGTGGGTGGGCACCCATCACCTCCACTGGACGGCGATCCCGGACTGGACTTCGACGCTGGCGGCCACCTTCTCCATCATGTTGCTGCTGCCATCCTGGGGCGGCATGATCAACGGTATCATGACCCTCTCAGGTGCCTGGGACAAGCTGCGCACCGATCCCATCATCCGCTTCATGGCGGTGGCGCTCTCCTTCTACGGTATGTCCACCTTCGAGGGCCCGATGATGTCCTTGAAGAGCGTCAATGCCCTGTCCCATTACACCGACTGGACCGTGGGCCATGTGCATTCCGGCGCCCTGGGCTGGGTGGCCATGATTACCTTCGGTTCCCTCTACCACATGATGCCCAAGCTGTGGAATACCAAGTTATATAGCCTCAAGCTGGTGTACTGGCATTTCTGGCTGGCCACCATCGGTGTGTTGCTCTACATCACTGCCATGTGGGCTTCCGGCATCGGCCAGGGCCTGATGTGGCGCACCTTCGATGACTTCGGCAACCTGAAGTATTCCTTCATCGAGACGGTGATCGCCATGCATCCCGCCTACGTGATGCGCGCCGTCGGCGGCATGGTGTTCCTGAGCGGCGTGCTGATCATGGCGTACAACATCTACATGACCATCCGCCAAGGCCAGCGCGAAGCGGCTGAGCTGGAAGCCAAGCTGGCGGCGAAACTGGCCCGGGCGGGCGCCTGACGCCCGGGTGCGAGGGAAGGAAAGCGCGATGAACCTCAACTTCAAACACGAATGGATCGAAACCAACGTCGGGGTGATGCTGGTGCTCACGATGATCGTCATCAGCATCGGCGGCTTGGTGGAGATCGCACCCCTGTTCTTGGTAAAGAGCACGGTGGAAAAAGTCGACGGGGTGCGTCCCTACACGCCGCTGGAAGCGCGCGGTCGTGACATCTACGTGCGCGAGGGCTGTTACACCTGCCATTCCCAGATGATTCGGCCCTTCCGGGATGAGGCCCTGCGTTATGGCCACTACTCTCTGGCGGCGGAATCCCAGTACGACCATCCCTTCCAGTGGGGTTCCAAGCGCACCGGCCCCGATCTGGCGCGGGTGGGCAAGAAGTATTCCAATGAGTGGCACGTGGCACACCTCAAAGACCCCAGCTCCATGGTGCCGGGCTCGGTCATGCCACGCTACCCTTGGCTTGCCACCACGCTGCTGGACACTTCCGATCTGGTGGACCGGCTCAAGGCGCAGCGCGCGGTGGGCGTGCCGTATTCCCTCACCCAGGCAGAATACGAGCGTAACGTGAAGCAGTTCGGCGAGGCCATCGCCAAACAGCTGCACATCCCGAACGCCAAGGACAACCTGGTCAAGCAGGCGACCGAGGGCAACTATGACGGCGATCCCTCCAACGTCACGGAGATGGATGCGCTCGTGGCCTACCTGCAGGTGCTGGGGACCATGGTGGACTTCAGCAAGTACGACGACGACTACTTCGTGAAATTCCGCTGACGAGGCGTCATGCTCGAGTGGCTTTCCCATCCGGAGAATACCAAGCCCCTCGGCCTGCTGATCTTCTTCGTTGCGTTCCTCGGCATCCTGTGGTTCGTGTTCGGGAGCAGGAAGCGGGGACAGAAGCTGGAATCCTACAAGGATATTCCCTTTCTCGACGAGGAATCGGAGCAGAAGGGTGCGCAAGACGACGCACCTTCCCAACCCGCGAGCCGAAAGTAAGCGGGTGTGATGCCAGTGATATGAAAGGCAAGCAATGAGCAAGGAAAAACTGCAGTCGCACGCTGTGCAAACCACCGGCCATGCCTGGGACGGCGACCTCCAGGAATACAACAACCCGCTGCCGCGCTGGTGGGTGTGGGCCTTCTACCTCACCATCGTCTTCGCCCTGGTGTATTGGGTGCTGTATCCTGCCTGGCCGCTGGGCAAAGGCTACACCACGGGTATTGCCAAGGTGACCTATGTCAATTCCAAGGGCGAGACGGTCACCACCCACTGGAACACCCGCGCCGATCTGATGGCCGAGATGAACGCCGCGGCGAAGGCGCAGAAGCCTTATTACGACAAGATCGCCGCCTTGCCGCTGGAGCAGATCGCCAAGGATCCGGAACTCAACAGCTTCGTGATCTCGGCGGGCAAGCAGCTGTTCGGCGACAACTGCGCGGCCTGCCACCAGGCCGGTGGTCAGGGGGTGGTGGGCCTGTTCCCCAACCTGACCGATGATGACTGGCTCTACGGCGGCACGCTGGAAAAGATTCAGGAGACGATCACGTACGGACGCCGCGGCTTCATGCCGGCCTTTGGCAGCGTGTTCACGCCGGAGCAGATCGACCAGCTAGCCAACTACGTGCTCTCCCTCTCTGGCGAGAAGGTGGATGCCGTCAAGGCTCAGGCCGGCAATGCCCTGTTCCATTCCATGGACGCCATGTGCTTCTATTGTCATGGCGATGACGCCAAGGGGCGGCAGGACGTGGGTGCGCCCAATCTCACCGACAAGATCTGGCTGTGGGCCAAGGTGCCCGCCGCGGACACGCCCGAGAAAAAAGTAGAAGCCGTCAAGACGGTCATCACCCAGGGCCTCGGCAAGGGTGTGATGCCGGCCTGGAAGGATCGCCTCAAGCCCGAGCAGATCAAGCTGCTGGCGGTGTACGTCCACGAACTGGGCGGCGGCAAATAAGCGCTGCGCACGGGCGCAGGAAACTCGACAAGGCGGCTGGCTCGGCGCCCGGATACGCACCGGTCCTGCAACCGAAAGTCATGAACGACCTCGCCTCCGGGCGAGGTTTTTTCTTCTGAGGAAGCGCAATGCAGGCAGGGATCGAAGAGCAGAGTGCACTATACGAGAAGCGCATTCCGATTTTTCCGCGGGCGGTGAAGGGTCGTTTCCGCCGCTTCAAGTGGGGCGTGTTGATTCTCGCCTACAGCGTGTTTTTCGGTCTGGTGTGGCTGCCCTGGCCGCGTCACGATGGCCCGAGTCAGGCGGTGATGTTCGACCTCGTTCACCGCAAGTTCTACATCTTCGGTCTGGTGGCCTATCCCCAGGATCTCATCGTTTGGCTGGGTCTGCTTCTGTTCATCGCCGCGGCCCTATTGTTCTTCGTCACCGCCTTAGTGGGACGCGCTTTTTGCGGCTATTTCTGCTTCCAGACCCTGTGGACGGATTTTTTCGTCTGGATCGAAAATCTCATCCAGGGCGATCGCCCGAAACGGGTGCGGCTTTACAAACAGCCCTGGAACCGGGAGAAAATCCTAAAACTCGGCACCACCCATTTCGTCTGGTTATTGGTGTCCTTCTGGACGGCCTTCACCTTCGCCGCTTATTTCACCTATGCGCCCGAGCTGGTGCGCGACTTCTTCACCGGCCAGGCCCATCCGGCGGCCTATGCCACGGTGCTGATCCTCACCCTCACCACCTATGTGGCGGCGGGACTGGGGCGCGAGCAAATTTGCATGTATGTCTGTCCCTACGCCCGCTTCCAGAGCGTGATGTACGATCCAGAAACCCTGGTGGTCACCTATGACGAGAAACGGGGAGATGGCCGTATGGGCCGGGCACCGCTGCGGCCCGGCGCCAAGACCCGCGAGGAACGCCGGGCCAAGGGCTACGGCGACTGCATCGACTGCACCCTGTGCGTGCAGGTCTGTCCGGTGGGCATTGATATTCGCAATGGTTTACAGTACCCGTGCATTTCCTGTGGTCTGTGCATTGACGCCTGCGATGGCGTGATGGATTCCATCGGCTTCCCACGCGGTCTGATCCGCTATGATTGCGAAGTCAACATCAAGTCGCCCGCGCCAGGTAAGCCGCACCTCCATTGGAAGCGGCTGAAGGTGATCGGCTATGGCCTGGCGGTGGTGGTCATGTCGGCGCTACTCGTCCACAGCATCGCCAACCGCAGCGATTTGGAACAGGCAGTGACCCAAGTGCGCCAACCCCTCTATGTGGTGCTGTCCGATGGCCAGATCCGCAACCGCTACCAGATCCGGCTGGCCAACCGCAGCGACCATGCGGAGACTTATGCGCTGGGAGTGCGCGGCATTCCGGCGCAGGCCGCCGACTTCGGTAACTTCCAAGAGGTGACCGTCAAACCCGATCAGAGCATCCTGGTGCAGGTGAGCGTGAAGCTGCCACCGGAGGCGGCCATGCGCGTGGAGTCCTTCGAGTTCACGATTACCCCCAGAAGCCGGCCCGCCGAGGTACACGTGAGTCCGGCGCGTTTCTACGGACCGCACTCATGAGCCTGCTGTTCACATTGTTTGGCGGCGTGGTTTTGGTGGTGCTGCTCTACCAGATTTTGCGCGTGCTGGGTCTGCCCAATTATTGGCGCGGCGTGATCAGTGGCGTGCTGCCCCTGGTGGGCTATGCCATCTACAGCACCGGCAACTGGGCGGGCCTGGACGTATTGGCGATGCATACCGCCGTCTATCTGTCCACTGCCACCTTGCTCACCCTGGCCGCGAGTCGCGAAGCCAGCCAAAAGATCAGTGCGCGGACCCCTATGCACTGGGCCCCCAAGGTCTTCATCGGCTTCTTCCTGTTCGTGCTGGCGCTTAATGCGGCTTTCCTCTATGTCTCCAGCCAGGGCGTTCCCCCGTGGCTCGCCCGCTGGGTGCTGCCTGGTGCCGAAGATGGCCGAGTGCACACTGCCTTTCCCGGTGTCGTGCCCCATGGGCTGGAAGCGGCGAAGGAGATCGGCTCCGAACTCTCGGCACGGCATCGCCAGATGCGGCTGGGCTGGCGCGTGACCTGGAAGGGACTGGATACCCTGGCCCGCGACGGGGCCGCACAAGTGACCGTGCGCGCCCATGATCGCGACGACACGCCCTTGGCGGATGCGCGCGTGACCTTGGAACTGCTCCGTCCCGCCCAGGCAAAGAGCGATCTCAGTTTGGATCTAGCGCCCACCGAGCCCGGCCTGTTCCAGGCGTGGGTCCGGCTGCCGGAGCCCGGACGCTGGATCGCCGTGATTCACGTGAGCCGGCGTGGCGACAGCTTCCAGGCGGAGGAACAGCTCAGCGTACAGCGGGTGCAATGAGCGGCGACTGTTTCCACTGCGGCCAGCCGATTCCGGATGATGTGGCGCTGTCCGTGACCATCGACGGCGAGCCGCGGGCCATGTGCTGCCGCGGCTGCCAGGCGGTCGCCGAAGCAATCGTTGCCAACCATCTGGAAGACTACTATCGCCATCGCACCGCGCCTGCCACCAC
The DNA here is from genome assembly GCF_039822265.1 of Thiobacter sp. AK1. NCBI lineage: Bacteria > Pseudomonadati > Pseudomonadota > Betaproteobacteria > Burkholderiales > Thiobacteraceae > Thiobacter > Thiobacter aerophilus. Next base: position 186,161 of record NZ_JBAJEX010000004.1, on the reverse strand, counting down.
ACCCCAGGAGCTGGTGCCGGAGGCCCTGAGCCGGCTTGCGGTCTATGACCATCCGGCCATCCAAAAGAGCTTCGTCATCGACGCCGATGAGCACACCCGCGAGGCGGTGCTCATCCTGGAGGGCATCACCTGCGCCGCTTGCATCTGGCTCAATGAGCGCCACCTCATGCAGCTGCCCGGGGTGAAAGCGGTGAGCGTCAATTACGCTACCCACCGCGCCCGCATCGCCTGGGACGAGCGCCAAATCAGCCTTTCCAAGATCCTCGCCGAGATCCGTCTACTGGGCTACGAGGCGCATCCCTACAACGCCCACGCCGCCGAAACCCTGCGCCGTCAGCGGCGCAGCCAAGACTTGCGCCGGTTGTTCGTGGCGGGGCTTGCTTCGGCGCAGGTGATGATGTTCGCCATCGCTCTCTACGCCGGGGCTTACTACTACGACATGGATCACGGCACCGCTCAGCTCATGCGCTGGGCGAGCCTCATCCTTAGCATCCCCGTCGTGCTCTATTCCGCCGTCCCCTTCTATCGCGCGGCGTGGAACGGTCTTTTGAGCCGCCATCTGAACATGGACGTACCCGTCAGTCTGGCGGTGCTTAGCGGCTTTCTGGGCAGCGCTTGGGTCACCTGGCACGGCGACGGCGTGGTGTACTTCGACACCATCACCATGTTCGTCTTCATCCTGCTTGCTTCCCGTTTCCTCGAGCAAGGGGCGCGGGAAAAATCTGTCGAAGCGGCGGAGAACCTGCTCAAGCTGGCGCCGGCCATGGCCACGCGGGTGCGCGAGGGTCGCCAGGAAGTCGTGCCGGTGCTAGAGCTTTCACCCGGCGATCTCATCCTCGCCAAGCCGGGTGAGGCCATTGCCGCCGACGGGGTGGTGGTGGAAGGGGAGAGTAGCGCCGACGAGGCCCTGCTTACCGGGGAGAGCCGTCCTGTGCTCAAGCGCCCCGGTGATGATGTGATCGCCGCCAGCGTTAACCTGGAGGGGCCGCTCTTGGTGCGCGTAACCGGGGTGGGGGAGAACACCGTGCTGGCTGGCATCGTGCGCCTGCTGGATCGCGCCCAGGCGCAAAAGCCCCGGCTCGCTCAGCTTGCCGACCAGGTGGCGGCCTACTTCACCATGGCCTTGTTGTTACTGGCGCTGGCCACCGGCATCGGCTGGGCGCTGGTTGCACCGGAGCGGGTGTTCGCGATCGTGTTGGCGGTGCTGGTGGTGACCTGTCCCTGCGCCCTGTCCATTGCCGCCCCCGCGGCCATTGCCGCTGCCGGCTCCAGTTTGCTTAAGCGGGGCATCCTGCTCACCCGTGGCCACGCCCTGGAGACTCTGGCGCGGGTCGATCACGTGGTGCTGGACAAGACCGGCACCCTTACCCATGGCTGTCCTTGGCTGATCGGGGTGATTCCCTTTGCCGAGCTGGACGCGGAACGGGCCAAGGTGCTGGCCGCGAGTCTGGAACAGGCCTCGGAACACCCCCTGGCGGCGAGCTTTCTGGCCGCGGTCCCTGCCGAGGCCTTGCTGCCTGTCGCCGAAGCCCAGAACACACCGGGGCTGGGCGTGGCGGGGACCATCGCCGGGGTGCGCTACCAGCTCGGCAATGCGCGGGTTCTGGCCCAGGTGCCACCGTTGCCGGCGGATGTTCCGCCAGGCGCGTCGGTGGTGTGGCTGGCGCACGAGGGCCGTGCCTTGGCCGCTTTCTTGCTGGGTGACCGGTTGCGCCCCGAGGCGCCGGCGCTGGTGCGCCGCCTCGAGGCCATGGGCGTAGGGGTGAGCATCCTGAGTGGGGATGCCGAGCCGGCCGTGCGCCATGTCGCCCAGAGCTTGGGTGTGACGGACTGGCGCGCCCAGGCACGGCCGGAGGACAAGCTCGCCGCCCTGCAGACCTTGCAGCAGGCGGGCAAGGTGGTGGCCATGGTGGGGGACGGTGTGAACGATGCGCCGGTACTGGCTGCCGCGCAGGTGTCCATCGCCATGGGCGGGGGCACCCAGGTGGCACGCTCGAGCAGCGACATCGTCCTGCTGTCGGAAAACCTACTGGACGTAGCCCAGGCGCTCAACACCGGCCGCCGCGCCATGGCCGTGATGAAATCCAATTTTGCCTGGGCGGTGGGCTACAATTTGGTGGCCCTGCCTTTCGCCGTGCTCGGTTACATCCCACCTTGGGTGGCGGCCATCGGCATGTCGGCGAGCTCTCTGATCGTGGTCCTCAACGCCTTGCGGCTGAAGTGAGCGTGGCTTCCATCCTGTTCTTCCTCATCGGCCTGTCCACCCTGGTGTTCATCGCACTGGCCATTGGTATCTGGTGGGCGGTGAAAAGCGGCCAGTTCGACGATCTGGAAGGCCCGGCCCAGCGCATCCTGATGGATGAGGACGACCCTCTCTTGCCTGGGCGTGACGCACAATTGAAGGATAAGGACTAAGGGCTTATAATGAGCCAATATTTTCAAACACTTGCGGAGCGATCATGATCAAGACCCTGTTCTCCAAGGAAAACCTGCCCATGACCCTGGTGGCCGCGCTGGTGCTGCTGGGCTGGATGTCTTTCTTGTCCGTGATCTTGGCCAATCTCTAAAGTCGTACCCGGGCCAAAAAAAAGCGCTGGCGGTGTAAGCCGCCAGCGCTTTTCGTTTGGGCATCCGGTCTTCAGCAGGTGGCGCTTTCGCAGCCCTGGGCGACGATGGCCGCTTTCATCTTCTGCAAGGCCTTGGCCTCGATCTGGCGAATGCGCTCTGCGGACACGCCGTATTCCGCCGCCAACTCATGCAACGTCAGGGTGTCGTCTTCCCTTAGCCAGCGCGTCTCGATGATGCGGCGGCTACGCTCATCCAGGCTGGCCAGCGCCTGAGTGAGCCCCTGCTCACGAAGCAGCTCGCCTTCTTTGTACTCCAGCTGGCGGGCTGGCTCGGCCTCTGCGTCTGTGAGGTAGGCAATGGGTGCAAAGCCCTGTTCCTCGTCGTCGCCCACGGGCTCCAGGGCCACATCGCCGCCGTCCAGGCGGGTTTCCATTTCCACCACTTCTTCCGGCTTCACCCCCAGATCCTTGGCGATGGCTTCCACCTCCCGCGGCCCCAGCGTGCCCAGGCTCTGCTTCATGCTACGCAGGTTGAAGAACAGCTTGCGTTGGGCCTTGGTGGTGGCAATCTTCACCATGCGCCAGTTGCGCAGGATGAACTCGTGGATTTCCGCCTTGATCCAGTGGATGGCGAAGGACACCAGGCGCACGCCGCGGTCCGGATCGAACCGGCGCACTGCCTTCATCAGGCCCACGTTGCCCTCTTGGATCAAGTCGGCCTGCGGTAGCCCATAGCCGGCATAGCCCCGAGCGATGTTCACCACCACCCGCAGATGGGATAGCACCAGGGCGCGGGCTGCGTCCAGATCGTTGTGGTCCCGCAAGCGCCGGGCCAGGTCGTATTCCTCCTCGGCACTTAGCACGGGAAAGGCCTTCACCGCCTGGATGTAGCTTTCCAGGCTGCCTACGGTCGGATTCGGCAAGGTGATTGCGGTCATGTGGGTCCCTCCCATTCGCTACGTTGATGTTAGCACTCCTGGCCTGAGAGTGCTAGCAGGGGCGAAAGTTCCGCATGCTGAAATAACCGTCAGAGGCGGCGCAGATGCTGGGTGGCGGCAAGCCACGCCCCGAGCCAGCCCAGGGCGCCGGAGAGGGCGAGCAGCAGCCCCGTCTCATGCCAGCCCAGGCCTTCCAGGCGAAACGTGGCGCCATAGGCCGCGGCCAGGGCATCGACCCGCTCCCCGAGGAAGAATAGGGCCGCCGCCAGCAAAAGCCAGGCGAGCAGGGCGCCCATTAGACCCTGCAGCGTGCCCAGATAGAGGAAGGGGCGACGCACGAAGGCGTCGGTGGCGCCCAGCAGGCGGCTCACCTCGATTTCCTCCCGTTGTGCCAGCACTTGCAGGCGGATGGTGTTGAAACTGACTGCCACCAGGGCGGTGCCGAACAGCCCCGCCAAGATCAGCACGAAGTCGCGACCCAGGGCGAGCCACGCGGCAAGCCGCTGCGCCCAGGCGGAGTCGAGGGTGGCGCGCGCCACGCCAGGCAGCCGGGAAAGCGCCTGGCGCAGGGCCTCGAGCGCCGTGGGCTCGGTCGCTTTCGGGGTGAGGACGAAGGCATCCGGCAGGGGGTTGCGACCCAGGGTGGCGATCACATCCGCCATGCCGGCCCGGCCGGCGAGGCCTTTGAGCGCCTCTTCCCGGCTCACGAACCGAACGCGGGCCAGGTCTTTGCGGGCACGCAGGGAACGCGCGAGTGTCTGGGTTTGGTCACTGCCATCCTCGAGAAAGAGGGTGATCTCCGGGGTGTGGGAGACATGGGTCGCGAGGCGAGCCACGTTGGCCACGGCTAGGTAGAGGCTGACGGGCAGGGCAAGGGCCACACCGATTACCAACACGGTGAGAACCGTGGCAAAGGGGGCGGCGCCAAGACGCACCAGGGTGTGAGTCAAGGCTGCTCGCTGCTGGGCGAGCCAGTTCCTCATGTCAGCACCCGTCCGCCCCGCAGGGCTAGCACCCGGGGCTTGAGGCGTTCGATCAGACGCGGCTCATGGGTGGCGATCACCAGGGTGACGCCTGCGCGGCTGAACGCGGCCAGCATGTCCAGCAGCAGCTCGGCGTAATCCGCATCTAGGTTGCCGGTGGGTTCGTCCGCGAGCAGGATGCTGGGCCGGTTGACAATCGCGCGGGCGATGGCCAAGCGCTGCTGTTCGCCGCCCGAAAGGGTGATGGGCATGGCCCGTTCCCGGTCCTTAAGTCCCACCTTGTCCAGCGCCGCGCGCGCCCGGCGGGCTGCTTCCTTCACGGGCATGCCCGATATGCGCAGCGGCAGCATCACATTCTCGAAACAGTTACGGTCGTAGAGGAGTTTGGCGTCTTGGAACACGAGGCCAAGGGTGCGGCGCCAGTAGGGCATGGCCTTGCGTGACAGGCGGCCGATGTTCTGGCCATCCACTAGCACACTGCCCGAGGTGGGGCGCTCGATGCCAGCGATGAGCTTGAGCAGAGTGGATTTACCCGCACCGGAAGGACCGGTGACGGCCACCATCTCGCCAGTGGCGATGGTGAAGCTGGCCTCGCAAAGGGCCTCGTGGCCGCCCGGGTAGCGCTTGGTGACCTGACTGAAGGTGATCACTCGAACAAGGCTTCTACGAATTCGCGGGCGCGGAAAGGTTGCAGATCTTGCTTGGTTTCGCCCACGCCGATGAAGCGTACCGGAATCGGCCGGCTTTGGGCGATCGCAGCCAGTACCCCGCCCTTGGCGGTGCCATCGAGTTTGGTCACCACCAGTCCAGTAAGGCCCAGCGCGTCGTCGAAGGCCTTCACCTGGGCCAGCGCGTTCTGCCCCGTGTTGGCGTCCAGTACCAGCAGGATTTCGTGGGGCGCCGAAGGTTCAGCCTTGGCGATCACGCGCTTGACCTTCTTGATTTCTTCCATGAGGTGGAGCTGGGTGGGCAACCGGCCGGCGGTGTCGGCCAGCACCACGTCTATGCTGCGGGCCTTGGCGGCTTGCACCGCATCGAAGATCACCGCGGCGGAATCGCCCTTCTCCTGGGCGATCACGGTGACGTTGTTGCGCTCGCCCCAAATCAGGAGCTGTTCCCGGGCGGCGGCGCGAAAGGTATCGCCCGCCGCGAACAATACGCTTTTGCCCTGATTCTGGAGCCAGTGGGCGAGCTTGCCGATGGTGGTGGTCTTGCCCGCGCCATTGACGCCCACCATCATGATCACGAAGGGTTTGTGAGTGGATATTTCAAGCGGCTTTTCCAAGGGCGCGAGAAGCTCGGTCATGGCTTCGATGAGGGCGGCCTTGAGTTGGGCGGCATCGGTGAGCCGATCGCGCTTGACGCGGGCGCGCAGAGTGGCGAGGAGGGCTTCGGTGGCCTGCACGCCCACATCGGCGGTGAGCAAAATGGTTTCCAGCTCCTCGAATAGAGCTTCGTCGATTTGAGTGTGGCTACCGAACAAGCCGCTCAGGCGGCCGCCGAGCGCCTCGCGTGTGCGCGCGAGCCCCCGCTTCAGGCGCTCACGCCAGGTGAGGCGCGGTTCCTGGGCGGCGGCTTCGGGTTCGAGTTCGGACTTTGACTTGAAGAAACCAAACATGGGCTGGGGTGTCAGAGCACGGGGCCTGGGGCCGTCGATTATACTACCCGCTCCCTTCTGACAAGGACCGAGCATGAGACGAGCACTGGTAGCACGCCTTTCAGCGACAGTCTTGCTCCTTTGCATGGGCTTGCTGCCGGCCTGGGCGACGAGCCGCATCGAGAGCCATACCCTGGCCAACGGCTTGCGTATCTTCGTCAAGGAAGATCATCGCGCGCCGGTGGTGGTGTCCCAGGTGTGGTATCGCGCCGGCAGTATGGACGAACACAACGGCACGACGGGGGTGGCCCACGTGCTGGAACACATGATGTTCAAAGGCACGCGCCAGGTGCCTGCCGGGGAATTTTCGCGTTTGATTGCCGCCGCCGGCGGTCGCGAGAACGCCTTCACCAGTCGCGATTACACCGCCTATTTCCAAACCCTGCAGAAGGACAAACTTCCGCTCGCCTTCCGGCTGGAAGCCGACCGCATGGCCAACCTCGTGCTGAGCGAGCAGGAATTTGCCAAGGAGATCGAGGTGGTGCGCAACGAGCGGCGTTGGCGCACCGAGGACAAACCCCAGTCCTTGGTCTATGAGGCGCTGATGGCCACCGCCCTAGAGGCCCATCCCTACCGCTGGCCGGTGATCGGCTGGATGAACGATCTAATCAACATGACGGTGGCCGATGCGCGTACCTGGTACCGGCGGTGGTATGCGCCCAACAACGCCGTGCTGGTGGTGGTGGGCGATGTAAAGCCCCACGAGGTTTTCCGACTCGCCGAGCGCTACTTCGGTCCGCTCAAGGCGCGCCCATTGCCTGGCCGCAAGCCCCAGCTGGAGCCGGAACAAACCGGGCCCCGCCGGGTGACGCTAAAGGCGCCGGCGAAACTACCCTACCTGATCATGGCCTGGCAGGTGCCGGTGCTGAAAGACCCGGAGAACGACTGGGAACCCTATGCGCTGGAAATGCTCGCCGGTGTCCTGGATGCCAATGCCGCGGCGCGCTTCCCCACACGCCTGGTGCGCGACAGTCGCGTGGCGGTGCAAGCGGGTGCGAGCTACGACAGCATCCAGCGTGGTCCGGGCCTGTTCCTGGTTGATGGTACGCCCAGCGAGGGACGCACGGTCCATGACCTCGAGGCCGCCATCCGCGCTGAACTTTCGCGCATCCAGGACGCGGGCGTTAAGGAGGAGGAACTGGCGCGCATCCGCTCCCAGCTCATCGCCGCCCAGGTGTATCAGCGGGATTCCATGTTCTACCAGGCGATGCAGATCGGTGAGGTGGTGACGGTGGGGTTCGACCCCAGTCTCGTCGAGCGGCGCATCGAGAAACTGAAGGCTGTCACCGCCGAGCAGATCAAGGCTGTGGCACGCAAGTATCTGGTGGACGACCATCTTACCGTGGCTACTTTGGATCCCCAGCCGCTGGATGCGCGGCAAACGACTACCCCGCCAAAAGGATTGCGTCATGTGGATTGAGGGATACACGCGCGGGCGGACCGTGCGACGGTTGATGCTTCTGCTCGTCCTGTGGCTGATGGCGGTAGCTGCCCATGCCGGGGTGAGCATCCAGGACTGGCGCACCACCAAGGGGGCGCGGGTGCTGTTCGTGGAAAACCATGACCTGCCCATGTTGGATGTGGCGGTGTGGTTCGACGCCGGTAGCCGTCGCGACGAGCCGGCGCTCGCGGGACGCGCCGCACTGGTGGCCAACCTGCTGCAGCTTGGCGCGGGCGGCTTGTCCGAAGAGGAGATTGCCCGCCGTTTGGCCGCGGTGGGGGCTGAGCTCGGTGCGGCCTTCGAGCGTGACCGCGCCGGCTACTCGCTGCGCACGCTGGTAAGCCGCCACGAGCGCGAAGAAGCGCTTGGCTTGCTGGCCACCATCTTGGCGCGACCGGATTTTCCCGCCACGGTGGTGGCGCGGGAAAAAGAGCGGCTCATGGCCACACTCAAAGAAGCGGATACCCAGCCTGAGCACATCGCGGAGAAGGCCTTTTACAAGGCCCTCTACGGCACGCATCCCTATGCGCTGCCGGAAAGCGGCGAGGTGGAAACGGTGGCACGCATCACGCGGGATGATCTCCTCGCCTTTCATCGCGCCCACTACGGGGCCGCCACCGCGGTGGTGGTGATGATAGGCGATGTGACGCGGGATGAGGCCCAAGTCATCGCCGAGCGTCTCACTGCCGGGTTGCCCGAGGGTTCCCCGCTACCGTCCCTCGATCTGCCCATTCCCGCCCCTTCCGGGCAGCAGGTGCGGCTGCCCCATCCGGCGACGCAGGCGCACATCCTCATGGGCCAGCCTGGCATGAGCCGGCTCGATCCCGATTACTTTCCGCTCTTGGTGGGCAACTACGTGCTGGGCGGAGGCGGTTTCGATTCCCGCATCCTCAAGGAGATTCGCCAGAAGCGGGGGCTCGCCTATAGCGCCTACAGCTATTTCCTGCCCCTGGCCCAGCCTGGTCCCCTGCAGATCGGCGTGCAGACCAAGAAGGACGATGCGCCGGAAGTGTTGCGGGTGCTGCGCGACACCGTCACCCGCTTCGTCGCGGAAGGCCCCACCGAGGCGGAACTCGCCCAGGCCAAGAACAACATCGTGCTGGGCTTTCCCCTGCGGGTGGATAGCAACCGCAAGATTCTCGATTTTCTCGGCGTGATTGGTTTCTATGGTCTGCCCCTCACCTGGCTTGACGATTATCCCAAGGCCGTGGCGCGCGTGACCGTAGCCCAGGTGCGGGATGCGTTCCAGCGGCGGGTGCTGCCGGAGAAGATGATCACGGTGGTGGTGGGTGGCCCGGATACGCCCTGAAGCACGCGGCGGCAAAAGTGGCGCGGGCCGGGTGCGCATCATCGGCGGTGCCTGGCGCAGCCGCTCGATTACCTTCCCCGCGGCGGAAGGACTGCGCCCCACGCCTGACCGGGTGCGGGAAACCGTGTTCAACTGGCTGGGCCAGAGCTTAGAGGGCAAGCGTTGTCTCGACCTGTTCGCGGGCAGCGGCGCGCTGGGCCTGGAGGCTGCCTCACGGCACGCCGCGCATGTCACCCTGGTGGAAAAGCAGCACCGGGTGTTCGCTGCCCTGCGCGAGAACGCCGCGCGGTTGGGCGCGACCCAATGCACCCTCATCAAGGACGACGCCCTAGCGTGGCTGCGGCGCGACACGGCCGTGTATGATGTGATCTTTCTCGACCCGCCCTTCGCCGCCGCCCTGCTGCCGGCCGTGTGGCCCTTGGTGGGACCGCGCCTGGCAGGGGACGGTGTGGTCTATCTGGAAAGCGGCGCGCCGCTTGCGCTGCCGGAAGGTTGGGCACTGTTCAAGAGCGCGCGCGCTGGTATGGTTTATTTTGGCCTTGCCTGCCGCGAGCCGGCGGAGGCTTTATGAACCCACGAAAAATCGTCTATCCCGGCAGCTTCGACCCCATCACCCGTGGCCATGAGGATTTGGTGCGGCGCGCCGCCAAGCTGTTCGATGAGGTCATCGTGGGCGTGGCGGAAAGTCCCAACAAGCGTCCCTTCTTCAGTCTGGAGGAACGGGTGGACATGGCCCGCGAGGCATTGGCGGAAGTGCCGGGGGTACGGGTGGTGGGCTTCTCCGGCCTGCTGATGAAATTCCTGGAGGAGCAGGACGCCACCGTGGTGCTGCGCGGCTTACGCGCGGTGTCCGACTTTGAATACGAACTGCAGCTTGCCGGCATGAACCGCAAGCTCAACCCCGCAGTGGAAACCTTGTTCCTCACGCCTTCCGAGCAATACATGTTCGTCTCGGCTTCCCTGGTGCGGGAAATCGCCAGGCTCGGGGGCGATGTGAGCGAGTTCGTCCATCCCTTGATTAATTCCCGTCTCAGTGCCAGAATGCGCTGAATATTAGTGACTTCTCATATACGAGGAAGCGGCCATGTCACTCAAGATCACCGACGAATGCATCAACTGCGACGTGTGCGAGCCGGAGTGCCCCAACGGCGCTATTTCCCAGGGCCCCGACATTTACGTCATCGACCCCAATATGTGTACCGAATGCGTGGGGCACTACGACACGCCGCAGTGCATGGAGGTGTGCCCGGTGGACTGCATCATCACCGGCGTCGAGGAATCGCGTGAAGTGCTCGAGGAGCGCTACCGCATCATCAGCGGGCAGAAGGTGGCGTGACGGTTTTCCCGTGACAGACTGGAGAACAGGGCGGCGCAAGCCGCCCTGTTCGTTTTATCAACGATCACGGCGATGGGCATCATCAAACGCTACCTGGCCATGATCGTTCCTGCATCCCAGTGGCTTGCAAGCGGTAAAGGCGAACAAGGAAACGCTTCACGTGCTTTTGCACCAGCACGCCCTCGCTTGCGACCGACTCCAGAGACGGGGACCTCAAGCCCAGACCACGGCCCGCTCGTGGCTGGCGTCGTAGGCGAGCGATTCGATGAGGCGGGTGTGCAAGTCGTTGAGGTCGGCCAGCTGGTCGAGGATGGTTTTTTCCATCTGCTCGAGTTCGGCGATACGGTCTTCCAGCGTGTCGGTGGCCTTGTGAATGCGCTTGATGCTCTCCAGGCGGCGGCGTAGCTGAAGCTGGTGTTCCCGTACCTGGGTTTCCATGGGCGCCATCACCGCCTTGAGCCAGTTCTCCACGTCCCGGTTGGCGACCTCATAGACATGGACCACGCGCGCGGCCACGGTCTCGAAAAATTTAGCCATGAGGCTGAAGCGTTCCGTGGCATACACCGTCACCGTGCCGAAATGGTCATTGTAGGCTTTCTCTAGCTTGGCCAGTTCCTTGGTGTACTTGAGGGTGGAGAAGGGCGCCGGGCTGGCGGCCTTGAGCCCATGCTCGTCGGCAAATTTCTTGTACATGGCTTCCATCATCGCCTTGATTTCCTCGATCTGCTCGGAGGCCTTGGCGATGTTGGCATGGGTGTCGCGGAAGAACTGGTTCATGGCATGGCGGATGCCCTTGGTGAACTTGCTGTTGGCCATCTGCGTGCGCACGTCGCGGATTTCCTGCTTGAGTGCGTCCATGCCCAAGTGACTGAACAGCACGTTGGTGTGGTGCGAGAACACCGAGCGTAGGGCCTGGAAGCGCTGCAGGCCCCTCTCGAAATCCTGCTTGTCCTGCTGTACCTTGGCCATCATGTGTTCGATGACATCCTGGTTCTTGCCACGCAGGTTTTTGAGTTCCGTGAGCTGTTCGCGCACGCCGGCCAGCCGTCCGCGCAGGATGTCGCGGGTGGCTTGGATCATGTCTTCCAGCTCGCTCTGGGTGGCGTCGCGCACGATCTCCTGCTTGGAGGGAATGAGCTCGTCGGACAGCGCGCGCTCGAGCTGTGGTAGGCGGCTTTTGACGAGGAGCGCCTGGTCGTGCTGCACCTTGGCCAAGAGTCCCTTCTGCGCGGAGACGGGAAACACCTGGGCCGGATCGAGACCCAAAAGATGCGCCGTGGTTTCCACCTGCTGGGCGATCTCCCGTTCCACTGCTTCCTCGCCCTTGAGCTCGTCCCACATGGCGTCGATCTTGTTGAGCACCACCAGCCGTCCCTTCTGACGACCCTGGGTGTTGCCGATGTGGTTACGCCACACTTCGATGTCGCTCTTGGTGACGCCGGTGTCGGCGGCCAGGATGAATAGGATGGCGTGAGCGTTGGGTAGCAGGTTGAGGGTCAGCTCCGGCTCGGTACCGATGGCGTTGAGACCTGGCGTGTCGAGGATCACCAGCCCCTGCTCCAGCAGGGCGTGAGGGAAGTTGATGATGGCGTGGCGCCAGGCGGGAATGTCCACCGTCCCGTCATCGTGCACGGTGAGGACATTGTCCTCGTCGTCGCGGTCGTAGAGCCCATAGCGTTCGGCTTCCTCCACTGACACGCGCCGCGTCTCGGAAACCCGCTGTAGCGCCTGGATCATGCCCTCGCCGGAGGAGGTGTCCAGCGGGATCACCTTCCATTCGTCGCTGTAGCGCTTGTACTCGGTGGTGGTGGTGTCGGTGGCGCGCGTCTCAATGGGCAGCAGCATGATGCATGGTTCGCGCGTGGGATCCCACAGGAGCTCAGTGGGACACATGGTGGTGCGCCCCGCGCTGGAGGGCAACAGTCGCTGCTTGTAATCGGCGAAGAAAATGGCGTTGATGAGTTCCGACTTGCCGCGGGAGAATTCTGCCACGAAGGCCACGTTGAGCTTGTCGTCCTTCAGCCGTTCCAGCACGTGTTGGATGCGCAGGTCGATTTGTGCGTCGGTGAGATCCTGTTCCGCCAGCCATTTGCGCAGGGCCGCGACGGTGTCAGCGAGTCGTTCGCGCCAGGCGCTGTAGGCTTGGAAGTGGGCGACGAGGTTGTCATTGCTCATGGAGCCTCCCGCGAGGTTTTGGCGTTTTGGCGCCGCTGCCGGGGCGCCTGCGGACCGCGTCGCTACTCTAGCATGATTTCCCAGCAAAACAACAGGCTTACGTCAAGTTGCTAGAGTGATTTGCGGTAATGCCAAAGTCATGATCGGCGTGATTGCCCCACACTTGAGGGTTTGTCGGGCATGAGATTGCTGCCTGACTTTCCGTCGTCCCCGCGTACACGGGGAGCCGGCAAAGCGGCCATGGAACACTCGGCTTATCGCCTGTGGGGAATGGCAATCCGCCTGCCAGCCATTTGGCTAGCCGAAGGACGCAAAGCGTCCATGGTCGCCCTCTCCCCATGGGGCGCGGCGTGAGGCCACGACCCTGGCGGTGGGCTTCATTCTCCGGGGTAATGCATCGCCATGATCGTCAGCGCTGGCAACGGGGACAAAAAAACGTGGAGCGATTGCCCTGACGCAGGTGGCGGATGGGTCCGCCGCAGCGGCGGCAGGGCTCGCCTGCCCGCCCATAGACGGCGTAGTGCTGCTGGAAATAACCGGGCTGGCCGTCCGCGTGGACGAAATCGCGCAGGCTGGAGCCACCTGCCGCGATGGCGCGCTCGAGGGTGGCACGCACGGCCTCCACCAGGCGTGTGCAGCGCGCTTGACCCAGGCGCCGCGCCGGCCGCCGGGGGTCGATGCCGGCATGAAACAGGGCCTCGTTGGCGTAGATGTTGCCTACCCCCACCACCAGCCCCGCATCCATGAGTACCTGCTTGATCGCGGCGCTGCGGTTGCGTGTATGGCGGTATAGCCACGCGCCGGTGAAGCTTTCGGAGAGCGGTTCCACGCCCAGATGGGCGAGCAGCGGATGACGGGCGGGATCGCCCGGGTGCCAGAGCACCGCTCCGAAGCGGCGGGGATCGCGCAGCCGAACAACGTGGCCATTGTCGAGGGATAGATCCAGGTGATCGTGGCAGCCGGCAGGCGTACCCGCCGCCACCATGCGCAGGCTACCGGACATGCCCAGATGCACGATTAGCCAGCCGGGGGTACTCGCTTCGACGCGGAACAGCAGGTACTTGCCGCGTCGTTCGATGTCGGCCAGGCGCGCGCCAGCAAGCCGCCGTGCAAGACCCGGTGGCACCGGCCAGCGTAGCCGGACGGCGCGCACGGTCACGCCTTCGATGACGCGGCCCACCACGTGGGGCATGAGGCCCCGGCGGGTGGTCTCCACCTCCGGCAGCTCGGGCATGTCAGGGCGCGGCCTCGGCGCGGGCAGGATCAATTAGCCGCGCCCCCGCGTCCGGCGCGAAGTGGTATTCCAGCCCCTCGTCCTCGCGGCGCAGGATCCATTCCGGCTCGCGCGCGATCAGGGAGAAGACCAGCACGCGGCCATCGGCCAGGTGCACACTGGCACGGGATTGAGCCGGCGCCCGGCCCGCCTGCTGCACCGAGACGGCCCTCGCCAGGCGCCATTCGTCCAGGAAGCGGTTGAGCGAATCGGCGGACAACCGCCCGTTGTCGGGTTCGCGGCGCCAGCGGCCATTTTCGAGGCTGAGCCTGAGTCTGGGTAGGCTGAAGCCCACTGGCTTTTCTTCCTCGGCCAGCGGGTTCTTGGCCACGAAATCCATGGCGCCGCGCGAGACATCCACGAGATACACCGGCGAGACGAGATACACCCAGCCGCCGGTCAGGACGTAGACCTGGTCGCTCACAGGCTGGCGATCGCCGAAATCGAATACTTGCCGGCTGGCGGCCGTGTCAATGGTGAGGCGCGCGTAGGGCGGCGCCAGCCCAAATTTTTGTAGCTCGCGCGCCGGCAGGCGCTGTTCGCTGCGGCTTGCCAACAGCCCGAGCAGGGCCTCGACGCGGGCCTCGTCGGCGCGCGCGGAAAAAGGCGCAGCCAGACGCCAGCCTGCCGCCTTCCGCGCCAGCACGATGGCCGGCCCGTCGCGGGGGGTGAGTTCGATGCGCGTGACCGTCTGGGGCGTCAGCGTGGACAGGTGAAACTGCGGCGGCCCCGCCGGTTCGGGCTTGAAAAGCAGGACGCTTGCCAGGGCCAGCACCGTCGCTGCGAGTACCAGGTTGGTGATGAGCCGGCTACTCACGTTCGAAACCTCGATGGGATAAAGCCGGCGCGTCGCACGCGCACCCAGTGGCTAAACCGAAACAAGGGTTTTGCAGTCATCGAAAGCCAGGCGTCAGAGCTTTCCATGCGCGTTCGAGTTAGGTTGGCTCGCTTTCATCCCTTGCGCCGCCGCCACCAGAGCAGGCCGCCCATGCTGAGGAAAGCAAGTGGCAAAACCACCAGGAAGACGAGCGCGATCCCAGAGGCGCGGCTGCGCGACAGGGCGAATTCCGCATCGCGCGTGGGCCGCGGCTGGATGCTGATGAGGTTGTCATCCCCTGCCAGCCAGTTGATCATGTTCACGCCCAGGTCCAGGTTGCCGCCATTGCCCAGGAACTGGTTGGAGAGAAAATCGGCGCTGCCCACGACCACGACCCGCTGGGCGTGCCCTTCGCGATGGCGTTCCAGGGCGACTGCCACTGTCACCGGCCCCGGCGTGTCCTGTCCCTTGTCGAAACGTAGCGGGCCGTTTGGCGGCCCGGTCTCCACCCAGCCGCGGGGCGCCACCTCCACCAGGGATGTGGCCTGCCAATCATCGTGCGCCTCGGCCACGCCCACCGCGCGCGCCATGGGGAACACGGTGACAAGCTCCATTGGGCCGATCACCGGGTGGTGCGCATAGGCGGCGGACAAGGCCCAGGTGGGCGGGGCATTCAGATTTTGGGCGGCGGGGTCCACCACCACACCGGGGTTGAGCACCAGTCCCAGCTGCTCGGCCAGGGGTTGCAGGCCATGGAGTGGGCCCGGTTCCATTAGCCACAGCAGATTGCCGCCGCGGTAAAGCCATGCCTTGAGTTTGTCCACTTCCCCTGGCAGCAAGTCCACGCGTGGCCCGGCGATCACCAGCAGGGCGGCGTTGGCCGGCACCTCCTGGGCCAGGGTGAGCTTGAGGGGGCTTAAGCGAAAGCCACGGCGGGTGAGCTGGCCGCCGAATTCACCCAGATCGAAGTTGGCGCCGCCTTCCAGCTTGCGCTCGCCGTGTCCGTCTAGATACATCACCACCCGCTCGCGATCCCGCGCCAGGCGCATGAGGAGGTTGGTGAAGCTCATTTCGTTGAGTAGGGTGAGGTGTTCGCTGCGGCCGGCGTATTCCACCACCAGTTCGCCTTCCCGCTGGATGCCAGCGGCGCGGGCGAGTTGGGGTTCCCGGTCGGGATCGACGAAAGTGAGGGCCATGTCGCGCTTGACCCGTTGGTAGGGCGTGAGGAAATCGCGGATGGCGCGCGCCGTGTCCCCATCGGGGGCGCAATAGGCGGTGATGCGCACAGGCCCTGAAAGCTTGGCGAGGAAGGCTTGGCTCCCTGGACTCAGGCTGTTGCGAGCGTTCAAAGACAGATCCCAACTGGTGTGATATTGCCGGCTTAACGCCGCCAGAAGCGCTGCCAGGATGAGCAGCAGCACGATGAACACCCAGTGGTGCACGGCGAGAGCAAGCCGCGTCTTGCGGTTGAGCTCCATGGGTCAGCCCGTGAGGCGCCGCGCGTCGAGGCGGCGGATGGTGAGCGTTAGAAACAACGCCGTAAAGATCAGCAGATAGGCCACGTCGCGTGTGTCCAAAAGCCCGCGGTTTAAGCCATCGAAATGGCGCATCAGCGACAGGTAGTTGAGCAGGGCCTCGGGATCACTGTCCGAGGCGTTGATCAGCCAAAGCAGGAGCAATGCGCCGAAGCTGGAGAACGCCGCCACCACGCCATGCTGGGTGAGGCTGGAGAGAAACAGGCTGAGCGCGGAAAACGCCGCGAGTAATAGCACGATCCCCAGCACGTTGGCGGCGAGCAGTCCCCAGTCGAGCGGGCCACCCAGGGCCAGCGACATCGCCATGGCGACGAGCAGGAGCACCGCCAGCGACAGGAACAGCATGAGGCCACAAAATTTGCCCAGCACGATCTCGGTGAGGGAGACCGGCGCCGCAAACAGTAACGGCAGGGTTTGGTTGCGGTATTCGTCGGCGAACAGGCGCATGCTCATGAGCGGCACGGCCATCAGCAGCACGATGGCCGCGAAGCCGAACAACATGGCCACCACCACCTCCGTCACCCCGGGCGGATTGGCGAGCTGGCGCAGGCGCGGCAGATTCTCCAGATATTGGTCCAGCTGAAACAGGAACACCCAGGCGAACACCAGTTGCAGCACCGCCAACACCACCCAGGCGAGGGGTGAGGCGAACAGGATTTTCAGCTCCTTGCGTGCGAGGGTGAGGATCATGGTTTCGTTCCCGTGACGTCGCGGGTGAGTTCCACGAACACTTCTTCCAGGGTGGTATGCTCGGGGCAGAGACGGGTCAAGCCCCAGTCGCCTTCCACTGCCGCGCGGGCGATGGCCTGGGGCGCCCCCGCATCGGGCATCAGCCGCACGCGGAATAGTCCGGTTTCTAGGGGTTCCACGGCAACGATGCCTGGCAGGGCGGCGAGCGCCTCCACTGCGGGCGGGCGGGTAAACGACACGAGCAGGGCATGGCCCGCGCGGAAGTGCTTCAAGGCCTCGATGCGATCGGCAAACACGACCCGTCCCCGATGAAGGATGAGCACCCGGTCGCACACCGCTTCCACTTCGGACAGGATGTGGCTGGACAGGATCACGCTATGGGCGGTTCCCAGCTCCCGGATGAGGACGCGGATTTCCCGCATCTGGTGGGGGTCGAGCCCCACCGTGGGCTCGTCGAGAATGATCACGTCGGGCTCGTGCACGATGGCCTGGGCGATGCCCACCCGCTGCTGATAGCCCTTGGAAAGTTGCGCGATCAGCCGCCGACCCATGTCCGCCAGGCCGCAGCGGGCCTTGGCCTGTTCCCGCGCGGCATGCACCCGGCCGCTGGGGACGCGGTGCAGGCGCGCGCAGAAATCGAGATATTCGTCCACCGTGAGTTCCCGGTAGAGGGGTGGCGTCTCCGGACAATAACCTAGATGGCGTTTGGCGGCGCGCGGTGCCGCCAAAAGGTCGATGCCGCAGATACGGATTTCCCCCGCGCTGGGCGCGAGATTACCCGTGAGCATGCGCAGCGTGGTGGACTTGCCTGCGCCATTGGGGCCCAGCAGGCCCAGCACCTCGCCGCGGCGCAGTTCCAGGTCCAGTGGCTCCACTGCCACCGCCGCGCCGTAGCGCCGCGACAGACCACGCGCGGCAACGGTGACCAAGGGCTCGACGGTCGTCGCGGGGGAGGCGGCGAGAGGGGACATGGACGACGTTTGCTGCTAGGATAGGTGCGGCGTGAAGCTCGGAATATACCGGATTCCGCCTGCTGCGGCACGAATTTCTATTCCAGAAGAGAACCATCCACATCCTTGCGTCTCCAATCGCCACCGGCCCAAAGCGGCACATCAACCTCATGGCGTCGATATCCATGAACACGTTTTCCTTTTTGCGCGCTGCGGCATACTGCGCCCTGGCAGCGACGCTTACCGGCTGCGCCGGCCTAGCGGCCAGACCCACCCCTACTGTGTCACCAGTGCCCGCCACGCCCACGTCCCTTGCGCAAGCTGTCATTCAGAGCGAAGCGCTCGCTGCGCCCAAGCGTCCCACGCCCCCCACTCAGGCACTCACCCAGCAGCTCCTCTACGAAACCCTGCTGGCGGAAATCGCGCTGCAGCGGGGCGATGCGCGCCTGGCCACCCAGGCCTATCTCGACCTGCTCGCACGCACTCGGGACTATCGCATCGCCGAGCGCGCCACCCAGGTGGCGCTGCAGAGCCGGCTCATCGACCAGGCCCTGACGGCGGCGAAGCGCTGGCTGGAATTGGAGCCCGAGTCCGTCGCCGCGCGCCAGACCGTGGCTGCCATCCTGGTCACCCAGGGCCGGCTCGACGAGGCGCGCCCGCATCTAACCAAGCTTCTGGCCGCGGAAGGCGCGAACCTGGGGCATGGCTTCTTGCACCTTAACAACCTGCTGGCCCGCCATGGCAACAAAGAGGAGGTGCTGAGTCTGGTTCAAACCCTGGCCCAGCCTTATCCCCAGCTGCCGGAAGCCCATTTCGCCGTGGCGCGCGCCGCCTGGAATGCGGGCAAGACCGAGCTCGCCCTCGCCGCTATCCGCGAGGCCTTGCGGCTGCGCCCGGACTGGGAGGACGCGGCTTTGTTCCAGGCCCAGATGCTAGCGGCGCGCGCACCCGATAAGGCCAGTGCTTACTTCACCGACTATCTCGCGCGCTACCCGCGCGCGCGCGAGATGCGGCTGGCCTACGCCCGCTTCTTGGTGCAGCAGAAGCAATATTCTTTAGCCCGTGCCGAGTTCCAGACACTGGTAAAAGACTTCCCGGACAACGCGGAGGTGCCCCTGGCGGTGGGCCTGATTTCCCTGCAGATGGGCGAGCTCGACGTGGCGCGCCAGTATCTGGAACAGGCATTGCAGGCGGGCGTGCGCGACCGCGACACAGTCTATCTTTACCTCGGCCAGATCGCCGAGGAGGAGAAGCGCTACGAGGAAGCCCGCCGCTGGTACGTGCAGGTGAGCGGCGAGCAGGGTTTCACCGCGCGGCTGAGGCAGGCGCTCACCTTGGCCAAAGAGGGCCGGCTTGACGAGGCCCGGACCCAGCTCGCCCAGATCCAGCCCGCCAACAACCAGCAGCGGGTGCAGCTATGGCAGGCCGAGGCGCAGATGCTGCGGGAGGCGAAACGGGACCGGGAAGCCTTCGAGCTACTCACGCGCGCCCTGGAGAAACTGCCCAATCATCCGGATCTGCTCTACGACCAGGCGATGGCCGCCGAGCGCCTCAACCGGCTGGACGTGCTGGAAGCGAGCCTGCGCAAGCTGATCCAGTTGAAGCCCGACCACGCCCACGCCTACAACGCCCTGGGCTATACCTTTGCCGACCGGGGCATCCGCCTGGAGGAAGCGCGGCAGCTGCTGGAGACGGCGCTCAAGCTGGCGCCGGACGACCCCTTCATTCTCGACAGCATGGGCTGGCTTGCGTACCGGCTCAAGGATTATCCCAAATCCATCGAATATCTGCGGCGGGCGGCGGCCTTGCGTCCGGATCCGGAAATCGCTGCCCATCTCGGTGAAGTGTTGTGGATGAGTGGCGCCCGCACCGAGGCGCAGCACGTGTGGGGCGAAGCATTGAAATCCCACCCAGGCAACGACGCCCTGCTGGAGGCGATGCGGCGTTGCCAAGCGATGCCTGCGCCGTGAGGTTCATGGGGCGTCTGCAGCGCTGGGCATTCCTGTCGGCGCTTGCCTGGCTCACCGGCTGCGCCACCACGCCGCCACCGGGGATGCCTTCCGCGGGGCTCATGGCATCCTTTCACCTGGTGGGGCGCATCAGTGTGCGCCAGGGCGAGCAGGGGTTTTCTGGCAGCCTCGACTGGTGGCACCGGCCGGCGGCAGACGAGCTGCAAATCCTGAGCCCCCTCGGGCAGGGCGTGGCGCGTCTGGTGCGGGGTCCGGATGGCGTTAGCCTCACCACCGCCGATGGCGTGGTGGAACGCGCGCTAGAAGCAGAAAGCCTGACCGAACGCATTCTCGGCTTGAGCCTGCCATTGGATCCTCTCGCCTACTGGGTGCAAGCCCAGCCGGCGCCGGGTCCGCTGGAATTGCTGCGCCGCGACCAGGATGGGCGCATCGCGGCACTGGAACAGCAAGGCTGGCGCATCGAATACGGCGCCTGGCGAGCCGCGCCCGGCGGCGCCTTGCCCGGACGAATCACAGTGGAGGGCCATGGCCTGCGCCTCAAATTGGTGGTGGATGCCTGGGGACCCTGAGCGAGGAAGAATGCCTCAATGGGTGACTGGCACGCCTTTCCCGCACCGGCGAAACTGAATCTATTCCTGCACGTGGTGGGACGTCGTCCCGACGGCTATCACTTGCTGGAGACGGTGTTTCGCTTCATCGATCACGGCGACACCGTGCATCTGCGCGTGCGGGGCGATGGGGCCATCACGCGGGTTGCCGAGCTTGCCCAGGTGGCGGGGGAGGCAGACCTCACGTTGCGCGCGGCGCGGCTGCTCCAGGTGAGCGCCGGGGTCAGGCAGGGCGTGGACATCCGCGTGGATAAGCGCCTGCCCATAGGCGGCGGCCTGGGTGGCGGCAGCTCGGATGCCGCTACCGTGTTGATCGCCCTAAACCGGCTGTGGGGCGTGAACTGGCCCCGGGAACGACTCATGGCACTAGGGCTTGACCTGGGCGCCGACGTACCGGTGTTTGTGTGCGGTGAGAACGCCTTCGCCCAGGGCGTGGGGGAGCGGCTTACACCGGTGGTCTTGCCTTTCGCCTGGTACGTGGTGTTGGTGCCGCCGGTGGCGGTGTCCACGGCGGACATCTTCGCGGCGCCGGAATTGACACGGGACACGCCAGCCGTCACAATACCGCCCTTTTCCACCGGCCGGTTTCCCGAGGGGCTACTTGCCCAGGGACACAACGATCTCCAGCCGGTGGTGCTAAATCGCTATCCCGAGGTGGCCCGTCACCTGGCGTGGCTTGCGCGGTTTGGCGATGCGCGCATGACCGGGTCCGGCGCCTGTGTGTTCGCCGGGTTCGAGTCGGAGCAGGCGGCACGCGCGGTCTTCGCGCAAAGGCCTGCGGACATGCAGGGTTTCGTGGCGCAGGGGCTCGATCATCACCCGCTGCGCGATTTTTAGGGAATGGACGGCCGGGCAGGGGTGCCTGGCGGTCCGGTTCCCAGGCCCTCCGGAACGGGCGATGCCAAGCTTAGGGCGGATGTCCGGGCCGCAGGGCGAAACCCTGGGGAGTCGCCAAGTGGTAAGGCACCGGATTTTGATTCCGGCATGCGTAGGTTCGATCCCTACCTCCCCAGCCAGAGACATACACGGGCAGCGCCGCAAGCACGCTGCCCGTGCCAAGAAAGCGTGTAGCCCTTACACGCTTTTTTTCGTTGCACAAACGTAAGGGGTCAGGCGTGGCATACGGCGGCATGATGGTTTTCACCGGCAATGCGAATCCCAAGCTTGCCGAGGATGTCGTGCGCAAACTGAACCTGCGTCTGGGCCGCGCCATCGTCGGTCGTTTCAGCGACGGCGAAGTGATGGTGGAAATCCTGGAAAACGTGCGCGGTAAGGACGTGTTCGTGCTCCAATCCACCTGCACCCCCACCAACGACAACCTGATGGAAGTGTTGGTGATGGTGGATGCCTTAAAGCGCGCGTCCGCCGGCCGCATCACCGCCGCTATTCCTTATCTCGGGTATGCGCGCCAGGACCGGCGGCCCCGTTCAGCGCGGGTGGCCATCACCGCCAAGCTGGTGGCCAACATGCTCACCGTGGCAGGCGTGGACCGGGTGCTCACCATGGATCTGCACTCGGACCAGATCCAGGGTTTCTTCGATATCCCCGTGGACAACGTTTATGCCTCGCCCATTCTGCTTGGCGACGTGTGGAAGCAGAATTACGAGAATCTCATCGTGGTGTCGCCGGACGTGGGCGGCGTGGTGCGGGCCCGGGCGTTGGCCAAGCGACTCGAGGCGGATCTCGCCATCATCGACAAGCGCCGTCCCAAGCCCAACGTGGCCAAGGTCATGCACATCATCGGCGAGGTGAAGGACCGCACCTGTGTGCTGATGGACGACATGGTGGACACCGCCAACACCCTGTGCGAAGCGGCCGCAGCCTTGAAGGAGCACGGCGCGGCGCGAGTGGTGGCCTACTGCACCCATCCGGTGCTGTCCGGCAACGCGGTGAGCCGCATCGCCCAGTCCGCTCTGGACGAGCTGGTAGTAACCGACACCATCCCCCTGCGGGACGATGCGCGCGCATGTAGCCGCATCCGCCAGTTGTCGGTGGCCGAGCTGTTGGCGGAGACCATGCAGCGCATCAGCAACGAGGACTCGGTGTCCTCCCTGTTCTCGGAATGATTTTTTTTTCGTCCCTGCCCATGCGGGGGCGGCAACCCGTCGTCTGGTCGCGGACGACACAACCTGGAGCCAAACCATGAAATTCGAAGTCACTGCCACCGCGCGCAAGACGCAGGGCACGGGTGCGAGCCGCCGCCTGCGCCGCGCCGGCCGCGTTCCCGCCATCGTCTATGGGGGGAACGAGCCGCCTATCACCATCGAGCTCGATCACAACACGGTCTTCCACCAGCTCAAGCACGAGGCCTTCCATGCCTCCATCCTCACCCTTGAGGTGGACGGCAGCAAGGAACAGGTGCTGCTGCGTGACGTGCAGATGCATCCTTGGAAGCCGCTGGTCCTGCATCTGGACTTCCAGCGCGTGGATCCCAATGCCAAGATCCACATGAAGGTGCCGCTGCACTTCGTGGGCGCCGACGTCGCTCCCGGCGTGAAGCTCGCGGGCGGCAACATCACCCACGTCATGAACGAGGCCGAAGTACTCTGTCTGCCCAAGGATCTGCCGGAATTCATCGAGGTGGATTTGTCTGGGTTGCAGGCAGGTCATTCCCTGCACCTGTCCGAGATCAAGCTGCCGGCGGGTGTGGAGTTCGTCGAGCTGCGCCACGGCAACGATGCCGCGGTGGCGAGCTGCGTGGTGCCCCGTGGGGCGGCCGAGGAAGCCGCCGAAGGCACGCAGGCGTAAGCGGCGGTTGGACGCGGAAAGCCCGTCCTCCGCTGGGACGGGCTTTTTTTCGAGCGACGCCCTTCATGGGGCGCGGCTTTCTGGCGAGCGTGACGGCGCAAGTTGCCGGCCTTGCGCCATCCGCGCGTCAACGGGAAACCAGGAGAACGGCCAAATGAATGGCATGGCTTCCCGCTTGCGCGGCAATGACGCGCCCATTGTCTGGCCCGCCACCTAGTTGCGGAAGTTTCGATGGTCGCGCTGGATCAGATCGCACCATGACGCCGATCCGCCTTCTCGTGGGCCTGGGCAATCCCGGCCCCGCGTATGCCGACACCCGGCATAACGCCGGCTTCTGGCTGGTAGAGGCCTTTGCTCGCGCGCACCATGCCGAGTTGCGGCCAGAGCGGCGTTTCCATGGGCGGGTGGCGCGCGCGCGGGTGGACGGATACGAAATCTGGCTAATCGAGCCGGAGACCTACATGAATGCCAGCGGCCAGGCGGTGCAGGCTTTGGCGGCCTACTACAGGATCGCGCCGACCGAGATCCTGGTGGCGCACGACGAGCTGGATTTACCGCCGGGGACCGCCCGTCTCAAGCGGGGCGGCGGCGCCGGCGGGCACAATGGCCTGAAGGACATCATCACCCGCCTAGGAGCCGAGTTTTGGCGCCTGCGTTTGGGCATCGGCCATCCAGGCGATCGTGCTCAGGTGGTGGACTACGTGCTCAATCGCCCCTCCCGGGAGGAAGCGCTGCGCATCGAGGATGCCATCGACCGCAGCCTGAAAATTTTGCCTCTGGTGGTGGCCGGGGATCTTGAAACCGCCATGCACCGGCTACATACCCGGGTGGTGCCCAAACCCCAGGCTTGAGCCAGGCCCATTCAAATCGGACGACAGATGAGTCTCAAATGCGGAATCGTCGGGCTACCCAACGTGGGCAAGTCCACCCTGTTCAACGCGCTGACCCGTGCCGGCATCGCCGCCGAAAACTATCCCTTCTGCACCATTGAGCCCAACGTGGGCGTGGTTGAAGTGCCGGATGTGCGCTTGCAACAACTGGCGGACATCGTCAAGCCGCAGCGGGTGGTGCCTGCCATCGTGGAATTCGTGGACATCGCCGGATTGGTGGCGGGCGCCTCCAAGGGCGAGGGACTTGGCAACCAATTTCTGGCCAACATCCGCGAGACCGATGCCATCGTCCATGTGGTGCGCTGTTTCGACGATCCCAATGTGGTGCACGTGGCGGGCAAGGTGGATCCCATCGCCGACATCGAAGTGATCGCCACCGAACTCGCGCTGGCGGATCTTGCCACCGTGGAGAAAGCCCACGCGCGGGACGTGAAAAAGGCGCGCGCCGGCGACAAGGAGGCGCAGAAGTTGGTCGCCGTCCTGGACAGGCTCCTGTCGCACCTGAACGAGGCCAAGCCGGTGCGCAGTCTGGGCCTGTCCCGCGAGGAACTGGCCCTGCTCAAGCCTTTGTGCCTGCTCACGGTGAAGCCTGCCATGTACGTGGCCAACGTGGCGGAGGACGGTTTCAGCGACAATCCCCATCTGGCGCGCCTTCAGACCTACGCGGCTGCGGAAGGCGCACCGGTGGTGGCCCTGTGCGCCGCCATGGAGTCGGAGATCGTCGATCTGGGCGAGGCCGACAAAGCGGAATTCCTGGCGGCCATGGGCCTGACCGAGCCGGGCCTCAACCGCCTGATCCGTGCCGCCTACGATCTGCTGGGCCTGCAAACCTACTTCACGGCTGGGGTGAAGGAGGTGCGCGCCTGGACCATCCCCAAGGGCGCGACCGCACCCCAGGCGGCAGGCGTGATCCACAGCGACTTCGAGCGCGGCTTCATCCGCGCCCAGACCATCGCCTTCGAGGACTTCATCGCCTACGGCGGCGAACAGGGCGCGCGCGAGGCGGGCAAGCTGCGCGCCGAGGGCAAGGATTACGTGGTCCAGGACGGCGACGTGATGAATTTCCTGTTCAACGTGTGAAGGGGTTTCCTTGACGCGGCGAGGACGAAGCCGGATAATTCAGCCCCCTGCACCGTCCGGTGATGTTGGTGATATAGCTCAGCTGGTCAGAGCACAGCACTCATAATGCTGGGGTCGGTGGTTCAAGTCCACCTATCACCACCAGATGCCTTCCCGGCCGCTACTTTTCCCGCGGCCGAAACCTTTCCTTCTGGCGGTAGCCTGACGTAATTTAGCCTTTCCACCGGCCGTGACCCGCAAGCTCTACATCAAGACCTTCGGCTGCCAGATGAACGAGTACGACTCGGCCAAGATGGTCGATGTGCTCACCGCCGCGGAGGGCTACGAGCGCACGGACGATCCGGAGCAGGCCGATCTGATCTTGCTCAACACCTGTTCGGTGCGGGAAAAGGCCCAGGAAAAGGTCTTCCACCATCTGGGACGCTGGAAGCATCTCAAGGCGCGCAATCCCGACCTGCTCATCGGTGTGGGTGGCTGTGTGGCGAGTCAAGAGGGCGCGGCCATTGTCGAGCGTGCCCGCTATGTGGACCTGGTGTTCGGCCCGCAGACCCTGCATCGCCTGCCGGAGCTCCTCCGCGCGCGGCGCGCCACGGGGCGGCCCCAGGTGGATGTGAGCTTTCCCGAGATCGAGAAATTCGACAACCTGCCGCCGCCGCGCGTGGAAGGGGCGGCGGCCTTTGTCTCCATCATGGAGGGTTGTTCCAAATACTGCAGCTTTTGCGTGGTGCCCTACACCCGCGGCGAGGAAGTGTCGCGCCCCTTCGACGACGTGCTGGCGGAAGTGGCGGGGCTTGCCGAGCAGGGCGTCAAGGAGGTCACGTTGCTGGGCCAGAACGTGAACGCCTATCGCGGCGTCATGCCAGATGGCGAGACTGCCGACCTGGCCCTGCTGTTGGAGTACGTGGCGGAAATTCCGGGCATCGAGCGCATCCGCTACACCACCTCTCACCCCAACGAGCTCACGGATCGTCTGATCGAAGCCTATGCGCGCATCCCCAAGCTGGTGAGCCATCTGCATCTGCCGGTGCAGTCCGGCTCGGACCGCATCCTGGCGGCCATGAAGCGCAACTACACGGCGCTAGAATACAAGTCGCGAGTGCGCCGGCTCCGGGCGGTGCGGCCCGACATGAGCCTGTCATCCGATTTCATCGTGGGCTTTCCTGGCGAAACCGAAGCCGACTTCGAAGCCACGATGCGCCTGGTGGAGGAACTGGGCTTCGATGCCAGCTTCAGCTTCATCTACAGCCCGCGGCCGGGTACACCCGCCGCGCAACTGCCGGATGATACCCCCATGGAAGTCAAGACCGCGCGTCTGATGCGGCTGCAAAAACGTCTGGAGCAACAAGCCCAGGCCATCAGTCGGGCCATGGTGGGCAGCGTGCAGCGGGTGCTGGTAGAGGGCGCATCGAAAAAGGATGCCCGCGAACTGGCCGGCCGCACCGACAACAATCGTGTGGTGAATTTCCGTGGCGAGCCGCGCCTCATCGGTCAGTTCGTCGAGGTGCGCATCACTGCGGCCCTGCCCCATTCCCTGCGGGGCGAGGTGGTGGTGGCGGACTGACCCATGCCCAAGTGGCCTCATGTATCGGTGCCGGGGCGAGGGTGAGTCCATGAATACGGTCGAGATTTCCTTCACGCCGGTGGACAACCGGCGTTTGGCCAATCTGTGTGGGGCGCTGGACGAGAACCTGCGCCAGATCGAAACCGCGCTGGAAGTGCGCATCGCCCGTCGCGGCGAGCATTTCCGTGTGCAAGGCGAGCTTGGCCGGGCACGGTTGGCCGCCGACCTGCTTCAGACCTTCTACGAACGCGCAGCGCGCGGCCTGAGTGTGGAGGACGTGCAGCTCGGCCTGGTGGAGGCGACCCACCTCCAGGCGGGAGAACGCCGTGAGGGCATGGTGCCAGTGCTGATGACGCGTCGCGCCGATCTGCACGGCCGCACGTTGCGCCAGAACGAATACCTGCGCCAAATCCAGGAACACGACATCACCTTCGGCATCGGCCCGGCCGGCACCGGCAAGACCTATCTCGCGGTGGCGAGCGCAGTGGATGCCATGGAGCGCGATTTGGTCAAGCGCATCGTGCTGGTGCGCCCGGCGGTGGAGGCGGGCGAGCGGCTGGGCTTTCTCCCGGGTGATCTCGCCCAGAAGGTGGATCCCTATCTGCGGCCTCTCTACGACGCCCTCTACGACCTGATGGGGTTCGACAAGGTGCAGAAGCTGTTCGAGCGCGGCACGATCGAAATCGCCCCGCTGGCCTACATGCGTGGCCGCACCCTCAACCATTCCTTCATCATCCTGGACGAGGCGCAGAACACCACGCCGGAGCAGATGAAAATGTTCCTGACCCGCATCGGCTTTGGCACCAAGGCGGTGATCACGGGCGATGTCACCCAGATCGACCTGGCGCGGGGCGTGAAGAGTGGGTTGGTGCAGGCGCAGCAGGTGCTGGCAAAGGTTCCGGGCATCGCCTTCACCCATTTCCAGTCTGAGGACGTGGTGCGCCATCCCCTGGTGCAGCACATCATCAATGCCTACGATCGCTTCCAGCAAGAACAGGGCGAATCCTGAGCTCTCCCTTGCCGTGCAGTATGCCAGCCAGGCGCCGGGCCTGCCCACGCGCAGCCAGGTGCGGCGTTGGGTGCGTGCCGCCGCCGCGCGCGCGGCGCAGATCACCGTGCGTTTCGTGGACGAACCAGAAGGGCGCAGCCTCAACCGTGACTACCGCGGCAAGGACTACGCGACGAATGTGCTAAGCTTCGGCTACGAAACCGCTCCAGTGGTGGTGGGTGATCTAGTGATCTGTGCGCCGGTGGTGGCGCGCGAGGCAGGGGAACAGGGTAAATCGCTCGCCGCCCATTACGCGCACCTGATCGTCCACGGCATGCTGCATCTGCAGGGTTACGACCACCAGAGCGAAGCCGAGGCTTTGGCGATGGAAGCACGTGAGACGGAAATCATCACCAAACTGGGCTATCCTGATCCTTACCACTCTGGCCGGTGACGATCCCGCTGGGATGATGCATGACGAATGGGCCGCCATTCGCCATTCATTACCCCGCAGGGGTTGATTTTTCTCTCCATGGACGATGCGAGTACCAAGCCCAGTTGGCTCGAGCGCCTCGGCGCGCTCTTGATGCGCGAGCCAGAGGACCGCGAGCAACTCATCGAACTATTGCACGCCGCCTACGAGCGCAATCTTCTCGACGCCGACGCCCTGGCCATGATCGAGGGCGTGCTGCAGGTTTCGGAAACCCAGGTGCGGGACATCATGATCCCGCGCGCGCAGATGGACGTGATCGACATCAACGATCCCCCAGAGAAATTCCTGCCCTTCATGATCGCCACTGGGCATTCGCGTTTTCCGGTGATCGACAAGGATCGCGACGACGTCGTCGGTATTCTGCTCGCAAAGGACATGCTGCGCTTCTTCGCGGGTGAGGAGACCAACGTGCGTGACATGCTGCGTCCGGCGGTGTTCATCCCGGAGTCCAAGCGGGTCAATGTGTTGCTCAAGGAGTTCCGTAGCAACCGCAACCACATCGCCATCGTCGTGGATGAATTCGGTGGAGTGGCCGGCCTGGTTACCATCGAAGACGTGCTCGAGCAGATCGTCGGCGATATCGAGGACGAATTCGACTTCGACGAGGCCGAGGACAACATCATGGCCGCCGGCAACAATCGTTACCGGGTGAAGGCGCTCACCGAGATCGAGGCCTTCAATGAGGCCATGGGTACGCACTTCAGCGACGAAGAATACGACACCGTCGGTGGGTTGGTGATCGCCCAGTTCGGGCGCCTGCCCAAACGCGGTGAGGCGGTCACCGTGGATGGCCTGAAGTTCCAGGTGTTGCGCGCCGACAGCCGGCGTCTGCACTCACTCTTGGTGGAACGCCTGCCGGAGGCGCAACGGGACGTTCAGGACGCCCTTTGAGTACGGCGGCCATTGTTCATCGCGCCGGGCGGCTGCGGCTGGTGGGGCTGCCCTTTTTGCTGGGCGCGGTCACGGTGCTCGGCTTCGCGCCCTTTCACCTATTCTGGTTACCGGTCCTCACCCTGGCCGGCTTGTTCCATCTCTACTGGGGGGCGGGCTCCCGGCGCGCCGCAGCCCTCATGGGCTTCGCTTTCGGGTGTGGGCTGTTTCTTCTGGGCGTATCCTGGGTCTACGTCAGCCTGCACGATTTCGGCGGCATGCCCGCGCCGGTGGCGGCCTTGGCGACACTGGCTTTTTGCTTGTTCCTCGCTCTCTTTCCGGCCGCCGTGGGATGGTTCGCGGGCGGGCGGGGACGCCACTGGCAGGCGCCGGTGCTGACCATGCCCGCCGCCTGGGCGCTGGTGGAATGGGTGCGTGGCTGGGTTTTCACCGGCTTTCCCTGGCTGGCCGTGGGCTATGCCGCGGTCCCCCACGATGGGCTTGCTGGCTATGCGCCGTTATTGGGTGTGTATGGGGTATCTTGGCTTACCGCGCTGAGCGCAGGTCTCTTGGCGCTCGCCTGGAACGGGCGAGCGCGACCGAAGCGTGCTGCGATGGGGCTTGTGGTGTTAACGCTGTTGTGGCTCGTGGGGCTTGCGGCGGCTCGCGTGGCGTGGACACAACCCAGCGGCGCGCCGCTTACCGTCAGCCTGCTGCAGGGTAACGTTCCCCAGGACCTCAAGTGGCGCGAAGAGCGGGTGGCACCCACCCTGGAGACCTACGCCCGGCTGGTTGAGCAAGCTCAAGGGCGCTTGGTGCTGCTGCCGGAGACAGCCTTTCCTCTGTTTTTCGATGAGTTGCCGCCCGCCTATCTGGACCAGCTTGCAAAGCTCGTGCGCGCGCGTGGTGGGGACTTAGTGTTCGGGGTGCCGGAACGGGCCGTGGGCGGCACTCGTTATTACAACGCCGTGGTGAGTTTCGGGGCGAGCCCCATGCAGGTCTACCGCAAGGTGCACCTGGTTCCCTTCGGGGAGTTCATTCCCTTGCGGCCGGTATTCGGCTGGTTGCTCGATCTCATGCACATTCCCCTGGGCGACTTCGCCCGCGGCGCACCCAATCAGCGGCCATTGGCGGTGGCGGGGCAAAGTGTGGCGGTCAGCATCTGCTACGAGGATGCCTTTGGCGAGGAAATCATCCGGCAGGTGCCCGCCGCTACTTTGCTTGCCAACGTGAGCAACGATGCCTGGTTCGGCGATTCCATCGCGCCGCACCAGCATCTACAGATTGCCCAGATGCGCGCCTTGGAGAGCGGACGCATGATGCTGCGCGCCACCAACACCGGCATCACTGCCCTGATCGACCCCCGGGGTCGGGTGGTGGCCGCGCTTGCGCCATTTCAAACCGGGCTCATCGAAGTGAGTGCGCAAGGTCACAGCGGCGTCACGCCCTACGTGCGCTTCGGGAACGTGCCAGTGCTTCTGCTGTTGACGTTATCCTTGATGGGAGCCGTCTTGCGCCCAGGCGTCAAGTCTTGACGAGCGATTCTGATCCAGCGTAAAAGTTCATTTTGACCATCTCAAGGAGGAACCATGAAGACGCTGTTTTGGCTAATCGCCGCGGCCTTCGCCGCGCCCGCCCTGGCCCAAGACGACACCGCCCGCTACCTGGAAGAAAGCCGCAAGCTCAGCCAGAGCCTGGTGCAAAAGCTGGGTGGCGAACTCAAGAAGGAGCTTAGCGCCGGTGGTCCCGAGAACGCCATCAAAGTGTGCAAGAGTGTCGCGCCCGCCATCGCCAGCGAGCTTTCCATCCAGCATGGTTGGCAGGTGCGGCGGGTGTCCCTGAAGACGCGCAACCCCATGATCGGCACGCCGGATGCTTGGGAGCAGAAGGTGCTCGCCGACTTCGACCGTCGCGCCGCCGCGGGTGAGAAGCCAGACAACCTTGAGTATTCGGAGATCGTGGCCGAACCGGCCGGGCGATATTTCCGCTACATGAAGGCGCTGCCGGTGCAACCGCTATGCCTGAACTGCCACGGCACACCGGAGACCGTCTCCGAGGGCACCCGTGCGCGGCTGGCCGCGGACTATCCCCATGACCGCGCCACAGGGTACAAGGAAGGCCAAATCCGGGGTGCCGTCACCATCAAGCGGCCGCTGTTCTGAATGTGTCTGTCTGCAGCAGGGGGCATCCGGCGCCTCGTCTCGTTTGAAGCAGGCAAGGGAAGAGGCGTCTTTGGCTCTGGCTTGCAGCAGGGGCATCCGCCGCCTCGTCTCGTTTGAACCCTGATCATCCATTAGACCGGCGCGTGCCCTGTGAACTGTAGTGCACATGACATTCATCACCGTTTTTTGAGATATCCGCCGTGCCTACGCGGTTGTGAGCGAACCCCATCCCGCGTTCTGATGATCTGCGTTTGAGGAGATCCCATGCGCCGCCTGTTGCCCCTGCTGTGCCTGCTTTTCGTCTTGTCTACTGCCTCTGCTCAGGAAGCCTTGCTGTTGGGTGTCAACGACGGCGTGGCCGGGCAGATGGACTACAGCAAACTCATCGACCGCTACCAGCCATTGGCGGATTATCTTTCCAAGCTGCTCAAGAAGCCGGTGAAGCTGGAATCCTCCCAGAACCTCAAGAGTTCCACCGAAAACCTGATGAAGGGGCGCTATGACCTCTTCTTTTCCAAACCCAGCAACGTGGCGGCGCAGGCCATGGCGCGCGCCAACTACGACCTGGTGGCGGCGGTAAAGGGCGCGTTTACGGTGAAGTTCATCGCGCGCAAGGACAGTGGCCTCGCCAAACCAGAGGACATCCGCGGCCGCAGAATCGCTTATGCACAGGGTACATTCATGGAAAAGGCGGGCATGGCCACCCTGCGCGACCTGGGGATCGTGCCCAAGCCCAGCGAGCTGGTGAAGGCGCGCTACCAGGACGCCATCGCCTTCATCGTGGAGAACCGCTTTGCCGACGTGGGCATGGTCTCGCCCATCGTCGCCAAACAGTGGGAGGCCAAGGGCGGGATCACCGTTTTTGAGAGCAAGAAGCTCCCCTTCTGGTCACTCATCGCCTCGCCGAGGCTTTCCGCAGCGCAGAAGGCCACAGTCAGGGAAGGACTCCTCAACGCCGCCAACGATCCCCTGGGGCAGAAAATGCTCAACAGCCTGGAGATCACTGGTTTCGAAGCCGGCGACAAGCAGGCCTATCTGGACCTGCTCGCTTGGCTTGCGCGGCAATAGCCGCGCTTCCGCTGTCTTCTTGCCACCGGTAAAATCGGCGTTTTTTCTTGAGCGGCGCAAGCCGAAAGGACGCCGATGCAGACCTTCCAGGAACTCATCCTGCGCCTGCAGCAGTACTGGAGTGATCAGGGCTGCGTGATCCTCCAGCCCTACGATCTCGAAGTGGGCGCGGGCACGAGCCACACCGCCACCTTCCTGCGGGCGCTGGGGCCCGAGCCCTGGCGCGCGGCCTATGTCCAGCCTTCGCGCCGCCCCAAGGATGGCCGCTACGGTGAGAATCCCAACCGCCTGCAGCATTACTACCAGTTCCAGGTGGTGTTGAAGCCCGCGCCAGAAGACATCCTGGAGCGCTACCTGGGATCCTTGCAAGCATTGGGCTTCGATCTCGCTGCCAACGACATCCGCTTCGTGGAAGACGACTGGGAGAATCCCACCCTGGGTGCCTGGGGGCTGGGCTGGGAAGTGTGGCTCAACGGCATGGAAGTGACCCAGTTCACCTATTTCCAACAGGTGGGCGGCCTGGACTGCAGGCCCATCACCGGCGAGATCACCTACGGACTGGAACGGCTGGCCATGTATTCCCAGGGTGTGGAAAACGTCTTCGACCTCACCTACGCGCCGGGCGTCAGCTATGGCGACGTGTTCCACCAGAACGAGGTGGAGCAATCGGCCTACAACTTCGAGCATTCCGACGTGGAATTCCTGCTTCATGCCTTCAATGCCCATGAGCGGCAGGCGAAATACCTGATGGAGCAGAAGCTTGCGCTGCCTGCCTACGAACAGGTGCTCAAGGCGGGCCACATCTTCAACCTGCTGGATGCCCGCGGCGCGATTTCCGTCACGGAGCGAGCCGCTTACATTGGCCGCATCCGCGCGCTGGCGCGCGCGGTGGCGCAGAGCTATCTGGAATCCCGTGCGCGACTGGGCTTTCCCCTGGCGCCCCGTGCCTGGGCGGAAGAGGTTCTCGCCCAACTGGAAAGAAAGGGCGCGCCATGAGCAAATCCATCGAGAATCTGCTGGTGGAACTCCTGGTGGAGGAGTTGCCACCTAAGGCCCTGCGCGCATTGAGCGAAGCCTTTGCCGAGGGGCTGTATACCAGTCTTGCCGCCCAAGGGCTCACCACTGCCGATTCCCGTTCTACGCCCTATGCCTCGCCGCGGCGCCTGGCCGTGCACATCACCGCAGTGGCGGCGCGGGCGCCGGACAAACCCGTCTGCCACAAGCTGATGCCGGTGGCGGTGGCCCTCGATGCCGAAGGGCGGCCCACGCCGGCGCTTTTGAAGAAGCTTTCTACGCTGGGGCTGGATGCGCATGTGGTGCCGGGGCTGCGGCGGGTGGCGGAGGGCAAAAGCGAGGTCCTCTACTACGATAGCGTCGCGCCGGGCGCAAGCCTGGGCGAAGGATTGCAAAAGGCCCTCGAGGCAACGCTAGCGAAACTGCCCATCCCCAAAGTGATGAGCTATCAGTTGCGCGATGGCTGGACCACGGTGCATTTCGTGCGTCCTGCTCACGGCCTGCTCGCCCTCTACGGCGCAGAGGTGGTGCCAGTCAGCGTGCTGGGCTTGAGGGCGGGCCGCACCACCCAGGGCCATCGCTTCGAAGCCCAAGTCAATCCGGTGTCGATTGAGCACGCCGACCGCTACGAGGCGCAGATGGAGGCCGAGGGCGCGGTGATCCCGAGCTTCGCCAAGCGCCGGGCCGAGATCGTACGCCAACTGGCTGCCAAAGCCACGGAGGGGTTGCAGCCGGTGGAAGATGCTGCCCTGCTGGATGAAGTGACCGCGCTGGTGGAGCGCCCCAATGTGCTGCTGGGCCGGTTCGACACGGCTTTCCTCGAAGTGCCGCCGGAATGTCTCATCCTCACCATGAAGGCGAACCAGAAATACTTTCCCCTGCTCGATGCGCAAGGCCGGCTCACCAACCGCTTCCTGATCGTGGCCAATGTTACGCCAGCGGACCCTTCGGCGGTGATCGCCGGCAACGAGCGGGTGGTGCGGCCACGGCTGGCGGATGCCAAATTTTTCTACGACCAGGATCGCAGCCAGCCCCTTGCCTCGCGCGTGGAGAAGCTCGCGCGCGTGGTTTATCACAACCGGCTCGGCAGCCAGTTGGAGCGCACCCGTCGCGTGCAGAAACTTGCCCACGAAATCGCCTTGATGCTCCATGCGGATGCGGAGCTGGCCGCCCGCGCCGCCTGGCTGGCCAAGGCCGATCTCACCACCGACATGGTGGGGGAATTTCCGGAATTGCAGGGCATCATGGGTGCCTACTACGCCCGCCACGATGGCGAGCCGGAGGCGGTGTGTCGAGCCATTAAGGCGCACTATCACCCGCGTTTTGCGGGCGATACGCTGCCGGAAGACAACATCGGTGCCGCAGTGGCCCTTGCCGACAAGCTGGAGACCCTGGTGGGCATCTACGGCATTGGCGCGGTCCCCACTGGCGAGAAAGATCCCTACGGCCTCAGGCGTCATGCCCTGGGCATCCTACGTATCCTCGCCGAAAAGTCGCTGCCGCTGGATCTGGTCGAACTGTTGGAAGCGGCGCGTGCCCTGCTGGGGGAGCTGGTGGCCGACAGCGTGGTGGTGGACGTGCACGCCTTCATGCTGGAGCGGCTGAGGAACTACCTGCGCGAGCGGCGTTACGGTTTACGCGAGATCGACTCGGTGTTGGCGCAGAATCCGTCCCGCATCGACCTGGTGCTGCCGCGCCTGGAAGCGGTCGTCGCCTTTGTGCGCCTGCCGGAGGCGCAGGCCCTGGCCGCCGCCAACAAACGCATCCAAAACATCCTCAAGAAGGCGCAGCCTCCAACCGGCGCGCCCGAGTTTGCCCTGTTCGCCGAAGACGCGGAACGGGCCCTATTCGAGGCGGTGAATAGCTTGGCGCCACGGGTGCGCTCGCTGGTGGCCAACCAGGACTACACCGGGGCCTTGCGCACCCTGGCCACGGTGCGGCCCGCGGTGGATCGCTTCTTCGATGAGGTGATGGTGTTGACCGACGAGCCCCTGCTGCGTGCCAACCGGCTCGCCCTGCTGAAAGGGCTCGCCGAGCTCATGAACCAGGTGGCGGATCTGTCCAAGTTGGCCGGGTGAGGCGCGGGGCGGTGTAGAATCGTCCCAATTCCCATGCCGCGCGCCCCATGAAACTCGTGATCCTGGACCGGGACGGTGTCATCAATTTCGACAGTCCCCAGTTCATCAAGAGCCCGGAGGAGTGGAAGCCCATCCCCGGCAGCCTGGAGGCCATCGCGCGCCTCAACCAGGCGGGTTGGCGCGTGGTGGTGGCCACCAACCAGTCCGGCATCGGCCGCGGCCTGTTTGACATGGCCACCCTCAATGCCGTCCACGGGAAAATGCTGCGTGCCCTGGCCCAGGTGGGCGGACGCATCGATGCCCTGTTTTTCTGTCCCCATGCCGCGGAGCTCAACTGCCCCTGCCGTAAGCCGCGTCCGGGCTTGTTCGAGGAAATCGGCCGACGCTTCAACGTGGACCTGACAGGCGTGCCGGCCATTGGCGATGCCCAGCGCGATCTGGAAACAGCCGCCGCCGTGGGCGCGCGTCCCATCCTGGTGCTCACCGGGAAGGGCCAGCGCACCCTCGAAGCAGGCGCGCTGCCACCGGGTACCGCGGTGTTCGAAAATCTGGCGGAGGCCGTGCGACACCTGCTCAAGCCACCATCATGATCGTCCTGCGCTGCGCCCTGTTCGAGCTCGCGCGTCTAATTGCCACCGTGATTTTTTCCCTGATCGCGCTCGGCACCTTCCCGTTTTCCGCGCTCACCCGCTATCGCATCATCACCGTCTGGAACCGCGTCGTGGTGTGGCTAGCACGGCTGCTGCTCGGCATCGACTATCGCATCCTGGGCCGGGAGAATCTCCCGAGCCGGCCGGCCATTGTCATGGCCAAACACCAGTCTGCGTGGGAAACCATTGCCCTGCCCATCCTGTTGCCGCCCCTGGCCATGGTCATCAAACGCGAGCTGCTTAAGCTTCCCTTCTTTGGCTGGGGTTTCGCCATGCTTTCGCCCATCGCCATCGACCGGCGCGCCGGCAAGGAGGCCCTGCGCCGGATCACGGAACAAGGCCGCCAGCGGCTCGAGCAAGGTTTCTGGGTACTCATTTTTCCCGAGGGTACACGCGTGGCGCCAGGCCATCGCGGCCGCTATGGCATCGGTGGCGCATGGCTTGCCGCCCACACCGGCGCGCCCGTGGTGCCCATCGCCCACAACGCGGGCGAGCTGTGGCCGCGGCATGCCTTCCTGAGATACCCGGGCACCATCACCGTGAGCATCGGCCCGGTGATCGAAACCACGGGACTCAAGGCGGGCGAGATCAACGCTCGGGTGGAAGCCTGGATCGAGGGCGAAATGGCAAGACTCCCCCCAGCGAGGCGCGGCTGATGGGCTATCCCCAGCAGGAAACCCGGGTGCTCGCGTTGCCAGACCGGCAGCTCAGCTACACCCTGCTGCGTCGGCGGCGTAGAACCATCGGGCTTAAGGTGGATGAGGATGGACTCACCGTCAGCGCGCCGCCGCGGGAGCCCTATCGCCACCTGGAGCGAGTGCTGCTCATGCGGCGCGACTGGATCGTGGAGAAACTGGCGCAGATGGAGGCGCGCCGCCTGCCGCCGCGCCAGTGGAAGAGCGGCGAGCGTCTGCTCTTCTTGGGCGAGAATCTCGAACTTTACCTCTATCGCACCCACACTCGCGCCGAGCCCATCCGCACCGCGAGCCGGCTGCTAATGGGCGTGCACGATCCGGCGGATGCCGACCAGGTAATGACCCAGGTGCGCACCTGGTACCGTGACCAGGCCCAGCGCTACTTCGCGCAGCGGCTGGTGGTGCTGGCCGCACGCCTGCCGGTGACACCACCGCCGTTTCGGCTGTCGGAGGCGCGCACCAGTTGGGGCGTGTGTACGCCGGAAGGCCGCCTGCGCCTGTCTTGGCGGCTGATCCAGGCACCCTGCGGCCAGATCGACTACGTCGTGGCCCACGAGCTCGCCCACCTGCGGCACATGAACCATTCGCGCGCTTTCTGGCAAACCGTGGCAGCCATTTTCCCGGACTACCGTCTGGAGCGGCTCGCACTGGAACGGGACGGACATCTCTACCACACCTTCTGAGCGCCTTGCCGCCGCCTCCGCGCAATGCACGCAGTGAGGGCGCGGTCGTGGCGCCGTTCTGCGGCAAAAGCGCGTGACCACCCCGCGCGCTGCAAATTACGCTATAAAAACAAGAGTGCCATGCACTGCCCTTCGTTTTCCAACCGAACAAACAGGAGTTCGACCATGCGTCATGCCTTTTCCATCCCTG
Organism: Thiobacter sp. AK1; assembly: GCF_039822265.1. Lineage (NCBI taxonomy): Bacteria > Pseudomonadati > Pseudomonadota > Betaproteobacteria > Burkholderiales > Thiobacteraceae > Thiobacter > Thiobacter aerophilus. The sequence goes on along the minus strand of NZ_JBAJEX010000004.1, from coordinate 148,742 downwards.
TCCTCGCGGCCGTACTTGTTGTCGCCACTTCGCCCGTTGCTGCCGCAGAAATGCCGGTGGCGGTGAAAATTCCCCGCCTGACGGTGGAAGCATCAGAGAAGCTCGCCCGTGCCACGCTGGAAGCGTGCCGCAAGCAGGGCATTCAGATCGCGGTGACCGTGGTGGACCGCAGCGGTGACCCCATGGTGGTGCTGCGTGACACCCTCGCACCGCGTCTGACCCTGGAGATTAGCCGCCAGAAAGCCTACACTGCCGTGAATTTCAACGCCTCCACCGGCAGCATGGCGAGTCGCTTCACACATCCCTTTTCGGTGGGCAAGGTGGAAGGCTTGGTGTTCTCGGCCGGCGGATTGCCTATCGAGGCAGCCGGCAACATCGTCGGCGCCGTGGGCGTGTCGGGTGCGCCCACGGGCGAACAGGACGAAGCCTGCGCCAAAGCGGGGCTGGATGCTATCGCGCTGGATCTGGAATCCGCGTCACTGTAACGGCATCACCCGGTAGGCAAGGGTCGTCGCGGCGGCACGCCCGCTAAAAGCAAAGTCCGGCTGCGTGGCCTTTTTCGCTCGACCATGAATGCAACCATCACTGCGCCGGTGGATCCAAAGCGAGTGCTGGCGGCGCTCGCCGCCCTGCACCGGGCTTGGCCCTTGGAGCAGCGTCTGCGGCTTGCGGCCTGCGAGGCCACGCGCGAAACCTATCTCGCGGTGTTGCTGCGCTGGGTGCAGACGGGCGCGGCGCCCACGCCGGAGGGCTTCGACCGGGAAGCTCTGGAGGAGCTTGTGGCGTTGGATGCGCTGAAGATCGTGGACGGGCGCATCACTTGTCCGCCGTTTAGCGCCGCGGCCACCGACATTCTCGTGCACGTGCCCCACGAGACGGTGCACGCGCTGTCGGCCTTGGACGCGCTGGCGTTGCCGCGGCTTCAGGCGACGGCGGCTATCATCGAGGCCACCTGTCCTGTCAGTGGCGCGCGCCTTCAGATCGTGGTGGGTGAAGGCGGCACGCCTCGGGCGGAAGACTTGGGCGTGGCGCGCGTGGCATTACGCAAGGTGGCGGATCAAGTGCTGCGTTATGCTTTCGATCTCGCGCCGGGGATTCGTTTCCTGCGCCCGAGCGAGGCGGAAGGTGCTCGGCAGACGCTGTCGCTCGCTGAGGCCTCGGCGGTGGCTAACGCCTTTTATGCGTTCCAGCGCAAACTGATCCGGGGCGAGCCCCTCTGACGCGGCTATTTCTTGCGGCGCGCCCAGACGTAGAAGTAGCGGGGCTCTTCGTCCATGAAGCGCTCGATGCTGGCCGAATAGGCGCGGCTTTCACCCGGGATCATTTCGGTACGGTCCGTGATTTCGCCCGATCCCACCTGGATGCCGCGCTGATCGAATACGAACACACGCACCTCCGGTCGCAGCATGGTCTCGCCGGCGTTTTCCAGTACCGCCCGGTATTCATAGCGGGTCTGACCGTTCTGGCGCAGGACGGTGAACACGATGTTCTTCACATAGCCCGCGTCGAGGGGGATAACTTTGTCCGGTGTCAGTTCCTTGAGATGAGGCAGGCGGCCGCGCGTGACACTGGTGAGCTCCTGGCGCGTCTTCTCCAGTTCGGGCTCGATGCGTTCCAGCTTTTGCCGTGCGCGAAAGAGATCGTTGGCAAGGCTCGCGTTCTCGGCGGTCAGATGCTGAATCTGGATACCGGCGACCACTGCCACCACTAGGAGCATCGCTAGACTCACCGCCAGCGCAATCGCCAGCATCAGCCGCTGGCTGCGCCGACGGCGTGCCTCGCGCGCGGCATGGGACGCCGCCCGCCGCAACAGGCCCGCCGACTCGGCACTGCCCGAGGCGGTGCCGAGCTCAGCCATGGCCGTGCCCCCCATTGATCAATGCCGCCGGTGGGCGGCCAGCTTTTCGCCCCTGACGCGGTGGGCTCACTCGTGCTTGCAGGTCGAAATCTTGAACGGCACGTAGAGCGGACACCAGCCGATGAGACTGGTCAGCAGGAAGGCGATGGCGATGATACCCAGAATGATCGCGAGGGTGCCGCTGATCTGTCCGGTGAAATACAGCACGGCGATGATGGCCGCGATGATGAGTCGGATGATGCGGTCTGCGCCGCCCATGTTCTTCTTCATGATGCTCTCCTTGGTTAGGAACGAAACGATTACCACCAGCCCTCCACCAGCAGCACCAGCATTATGATGCCGCCAATGCACAGCAGGCAAGCGAGTGCCAGCCTAAGCCAGGGGAAGCCATTTATCATGGCGACCGACCTTGCATGGAAACGACGGGCCTGCTACAGCATAGAACATTCCGAATGACAATTTGAAGGTTGGCCCGCCGTCGTGCGGGGAAGGAGGGGTATGGACAGCAAGTGGCTATTCCTACTAATCGGCACGCTCGCCGCCATGGTGGAGCCCACGGCCGCCCAGGAGCCGCTGTTTCCCCAGCAGCCGGCGGCTGCCGGGGAAGACGCAGCCAGGCGCGCCCAGGTTCCTGCGCCGCATCGCACGCGCGAGGAAATCCAGCAAGACATCCGCGCCCTGGAAGCGCGGCGAGCCGATTTGCTCACCCGCTACGCGCCCGCCCATCCGGACGTGCGCGCGGTGGAACGCCGGCTCAGCATCCTACGCGCTCAACTCGAAATGTTGCCACCGCCCCGGCACTGAAGCAGGCTCACCCGATTTCGCGGCTGGTGAGGCGGAACTTCAGGGCCTCCGGCTCGCGGCCATCGATCACCTTGTCACCGAACCGGGCATAGGGATACATGAGATAGGCAACCGTATCGCCCTGGGGTAGCGTGAAGTCTCGGCCGTGGTTGAACCCGACCCAGTTCATCTCCCAGTAGCCGAACAGGCGCTTCCTGAGCGCGACGATCCTGGGGTCGTCGAGCGAAAGCTTTTCCTCCAGCACCGCTTTGCGCACATCTGCCGGATCCACCGCCACCCAGCCGCGCCGCGGCGAAAAATATTCCGCGCGGCAGTGCTGCGCCTTGGAGATGTCGCCGCTCTTACCGAGGCTCTTGAACTGGGCCGATTCCGCTACCCGCACGCCATAGAACTCCCGAGCAGGAACCCCGGCCGCGCGGGCGAGCCCCACAAACAGGGAGTTGATGTCCGCGCACTTGCCACCCAGGTTGCCGGATTCCAACATGAATTTGATGTCGCCCAGCCCGCAGCCGCGCGTGTTGGGATCGCGAAAGGTGTTGTCCACCACCCACTCATAGATTGCGCGCGCCTTGGCGTCTGCACCGCGCAGCCCCCGTGTGATGCGAAGGGCGGTATCACGCACGATGCCATCTATCGGCATGTGCTCGGTGGGTTTGAGGTACAGCGCCGCCTCTTGCATGCCCTGCGGGCGCAGGACCGGCATGGGGGGATGCCGGTCGCGGGTGGCGATGCGCGTCTTCACCGTCAGGGTACGGCTCCGCTCTTCGGAATCGAACGCCAGCCGCACAATGGGTGCGTGGTAGGTGTCATCCCAGTGCAGGGTAGCGGGAACCGCGCTCGAGCACTCGATGGAGAGTACGCGCTGATAGTCCCCGGCATCCTGGGGCAGGGGTAGCCAGAGTTGGCCGGCACCTGGGTGGGCTGCGAGGTCGATGTCGTAGGTGAGCTCGAAAGTGCGCCAGGCGGCATCATGCGTCGCTTCCGCCACCGGAGGAAGGGCGGCATAGAGGGGCAAGAATGCAGTGAGGCGCAGAAAATCACGTCGTTTCATGGTGGCTCCTTGAAAACGTTTTTCCCGGATTTCTGCCTGTGCCTGCGCACCACAAGGGGATGGCCGAACACCGTCGGCCGCACTGTTCCCGGCGCAAGCGAGGAAATTGTAGCGCCCTTTCCAGCGAGCGGATGCGCAGGCTGAGTGTCTTCGGAGCAAGCACGACGCATTCGATCGGCAAAAGGCGTTCCGGCCAGGCGAACCGTGAGCTTGGGTGTCCAAAGCTCAGCGGGCGATGACGCGCGTTGTGGGACGCATGCGCGTGCAGCTCCGGGCAATCGGCTCGATGCCGAGGAAAACAAGGCTGCGCGCTGGCTGGGTGTTTACGTTTCTGGCCGGTTTTCTGGCCAAGCGGAGGCGTCGATGGTGTCCAGGTAGGCATGCCAAGTGGCATGCCCGATCACTGGTAGCAGCACGAGAAAGCCTAGGGTCAGGGTGGCAAAGCCCACGATCACGCAGGCGACGATGATCAGACCCCACAGCAGCATGGGCAGCTTGTTGCATAGCACCGCATGCATACTCGTGATCACCGCGGTGATCGCATCCACCCGTCGGTCCAGGATCATGGGCAGGGAAAACGCCGTGGCGCTGAACACCACAATGGCGAACAGGGCGCCCACCAGGCTGCCCACACCGAGAAAGGTGGCCAGTGCCTTCAGATCCACCTCGCCTTCGGTGGGAAAGAACACATGCACCATGGCGGCCGCCCGTGCCCACAGGAGCAGTACCACTAGCAGCACCATGCCCAAGACCAGCAGCTCGCGGATGTGTTCCCGGCCCTCCCGCAGACAATAGCCCAGCTCCAGTGTCTGGCCGCGGCCCAGTTGGCGGCTGATGGAATAAAGGCCCACCGCCAGCACCGGCCCGACAAAGACAAAGCCGGTCGCCAGGCCCAGGTAGAAGGCCAGCATGCCGAAACGCCAGCTGGCAAGCAGAATCAAAACGCTCAAGGCCGTGAGCACGGCACCGTAGGTCAGACTCAACCGTAAGGCGTGGCGGAAGTCATGCCAGCCCGCCTTTAGCCATCGCAGTGGAGCCCTGGCTTCGACCATACGGCAGGGGGCGACGAAGGGAAGCTGCTCCGGCGGCAGACTTCCGGCGGAAGGTGGGGGCAAGGTGGACATGGGTTCCTCCTCGGGCAATCTGGTCGGTATTGGGGCGTTCTGGGGCCGCCGCCCTCTGCTTTTATAGACGCAGCGGCGCCGGCGCGCCAAGCTTGAGCGCGCAGCGCCGAGGCGGATCAGTTGACGCGGAAGAGTACCGCGTCGCGAACAGTTTATGCCGCAGGTTGTTTACACGCTCAGATCTGGACGATCTCGTAGTCGTGGGTGATGGTGGCGACCTTGCCGAGCATGATGGAAGCGGAGCAGTACTTTTCCGCTGACAGATTGATGGCGCGCTCCACTGCGTCCGGCTTGAGATCCCGGCCCTTGACCACGAAATGGATGTGGATGCGAGTGAATACCTTCGGGTCGGTGGTGGCGCGCTCGGCGTCCAGCTCGGCCACGCAGTCCACCACTTGCTGGCGCTGCTTGCGTAGGATGGCGACCACGTCGTAGGCAGTGCATCCACCTGTGCCCAAAAGCAGCATTTCCATGGGGCGTGGCCCCAAATTGCGGCCACCCCCCTCCGGCGGCCCGTCCATCACCACTGCGTGGCCGCTTTCCGTCTGGCCCACGAAGGCGGCGTCTTCTAACCATTTCACCCGGGCTTTCATGGTTTTCCTATCCTCTGTCTGATGCGGCTTGCCAGTCCTGCATTCTAGCGGGTATGGCCGCGCAGGCGATACCACATGAGCCCGAGCCCCTCGTGCAGGGCATGGCTGCTGTCAAGCAGCGCACGGGCATCGGGCAGCCAGTCGGCGAGCCCCTGTCCGCGTGGCGTGTAAAAACGCGTGCCCGCGGGCACTACCTTTAGACCGGCGCGCTCGAACACAGCGCGGGCGCGGGGCATGTGCCAGGCGTGGGTGACCAGGACAATGCGCTCGATGCCCTCGCGCGCGAGAATGCGCTGGCTGAAACGGGCGTTCTCCCACGTGTTGCGCGAATCCGCTTCGACCCAGCGTACCGGGACGCCGAACTCGTCTTCCAAGACGGCCTTCATAAAGGACGCTTCTGGAACGCGACCTTCCGGGCTACCGCCGCTCACCAGCACGGGCAGGCCGCTGGCCCGCGCTAGCCGCGCTGCATAACGCAGGCGTTCCAGAGCTAGCCTGTTGACCGTGTCGCCCCCATATTCCAATGCGTCCTGATAGCGGCCGGCACCCAGCACCACGATGGCCTGCGCCCCGGAGAAGTCCAAGTGCGAGGGAGGCTCGCCAGCGAGCAGGCGTAGCAGCGAGGCCGAGACGAAGGGCAGCGACAGCAGGCCCAGGGTGAGGGTGCCGGCGAGAACCAGCGCCCGACCCAGGCGAGGTCGTCGCGGCCAGACAGCCCAACCGAGCGCGAGCATGACCAACGGACTGCCAGGCGGCAAAAACAAGGCCGTGAGCAGACCGGTGAGCGGGTAGGCAAGATCCATAGGGGCTCCTGGCTGGCATGGCCATTGTAGCGGCGGCGGGCGCGGCCAGGCGAAACACGCCCGCCCCGATCGCCCCGTCTGCTTCTAAGGAATTGATACAAAACGACTTTGAAGATCGCGCCGGCGAGGGCGCAAGAAATGCTTGCAAAGACTATCGGAATATTAGAAAATGCTCATACGTAAGACGCGCCTGCGTCTTATCGTTGTCTCCTCCATCCTCCTCCTTTGGTGGATTTGAACGCAGCCCCGCACGGGCTGCGTTTTTTTTGCGCCGCGGCAGCATGCGCGGACTTGCAGGTAATAGTCCTAGCCGCCTGGCGGCGGAAGAACTAGCCGAACGACCAGCGTGTCGTCGTGGGTAACTGCAGCTGTGGAGGAAGCCGAAAGCAGAGCGCTGGCCTGACCACAAGTGCACGGATGGGACGCAATGGGATGAGAGGCCGACGCATGCGGCCTTCTTCCCCCGGAAAATGGCTCCTCACTCACCACCCCGAGTGCCAAAGGTGGTGGACTCATACAGCGGTTTGACACCGCGGCGGGAACGCCCCTATAATCCGCCCCTTCCTCAAGTTCAGCATCGGGATTTTCGGTATGCGTACCTATTCCGCAAAACCGGCAGACATTAGGCGCGACTGGTATGTCGTGGACGGTACCGACAAGGTGTTGGGCCGCCTCGCCAGCGAGATCGCCCGCCGCCTACGGGGCAAGCATAAGACCATCTACACGCCGCACATGGACACCGGTGACTACATCGTCGTGGTCAATGTGGAAAAGCTGCGCGTCACCGGCAACAAGGCGCAGGACAAGCAGTACCACCGTCATTCCGGTTATCCCGGTGGCATCCATACCACGAACTTTGCCAAGCTGCAGGCCAAGCATCCAGAGCGTGTGTTGGAGAAAGCGGTCAAGGGTATGCTGCCCAAGGGTCCCCTAGGCTATGCCATGCTCAAGAAGCTCAAGATCTACAAGGGCGCCGAGCATCCCCATGCCGCGCAGCAGCCCAAGGTTTTGGAAATCTGAGGATCCATCATGATCGGCAACTGGCATTACGGAACCGGCCGGCGCAAGAGCTCCGTGGCGCGCGTGTTCATCAAGCCCGGCAAGGGTCGTTTCATCGTCAATGATAAACCCGTGGACGAGTATTTCTCCCGTGAAACGGGCCGCATGGTGGTGCGCCAGCCTCTGGTGGTGACCGACAGCGAAGGTCGCTTCGATATCATGGTCAACGTCTCGGGTGGTGGCGAGAGCGGCCAGGCGGGAGCCGTGCGCCACGGCATCGCGCGTGCGCTGGCGCAATACGACGCGGCGCTCAAGCCCACCCTGCGCAAGGCAGGACTGATTACCCGCGATGCGCGGGAGGTAGAGCGTAAGAAAGTGGGTCTGCACAAGGCGCGCCGGCGCAAGCAGTTTTCCAAGCGTTGAGCCGTATTACGGTGCCGACAGAAAGCCGCCTGCGGGCGGCTTTTTCATTGGTGGCTTGCCTGCCCTCCTTTATCATTGCGGGGATCGGTTCTCCGCGTGGCGAGACGTCGCCACTGCCATCGTGAGGAAGGAAATGGGACAGCCTCTGCTGCACGTAGGCCAAATTCTCGCCCCGCTAGGCACCTGCGGTTTAGCACAGCCGATCATGGCGACGGTCGCCCTGGACGATGAAACGGCGCCTGGCCATGATCGTTGCCATCACGCCGCCCGCTCCCGAGGCGAGGGGCGCTTAAGGTAACGCGCAGCGTGGTTTCATCCTAACTGTCTGGCTTCGAGGAAACGGCATGATCAAGATCGGCATCGTCGGCGGCACGGGGTATACCGGGGTAGAGCTTTTGCGGCTACTCGCCCAGCATCCGGAAGCGGAGCTCACCGCCATCACCTCTCGCAAGGAAGCCGGCATGCCGGTGGCCGACCTGTTCCCCAATCTAAGGGGACGGGTGAAGCTTGCTTTCAGCGATCCCGCGCAAGCGCCACTGAGCCAGTGCGACGTGGTGTTTTTTGCCACGCCCAACGGCGTCGCCATGACCCAGACGCGGGCCCTTCTGGATGCGGGCGTCAAGGTCATTGACCTTGCCGCGGATTTCCGCATCAAGGACATTGCCATGTGGGAGAAATGGTATGGCATGGCGCATGCATGTCCCGATTTGGTGGCGGAGGCGGTCTATGGTCTGCCGGAGATCAACCGCGACCGAATCCGCGGTGCCCGCCTCATCGCCAATCCCGGCTGCTATCCCACCGCGGTGCAACTGGGTTTCTTGCCCCTGATTGAAGCCGGAGTGGTGGATACTGACCACCTCATCGCCGATGCCAAATCTGGTGTGTCGGGAGCGGGACGCAAGGCCGAGGTGCACACCCTGCTGGCCGAGGCTGGTGATAACTTCAAGGCCTATGGCGTGGCCGGACACCGCCACTGGCCGGAGATCCGCCAGGGCCTGTCCCAGCTCGCGGGCCGCGTGGTGGGGCTCACCTTCGTGCCTCACCTCACGCCCATGATTCGCGGTATCCACGCCACGCTGTATGCGCGCCTTACCCAAGAGGTGGACTTACAGGTCCTCTACGAGAATCGCTACCGCAACGAGCCCTTTGTGGATGTACTGCCCGCCGGGGCCCATCCCGAAACACGCTCGGTGCGGGCCGCCAATGTCTGCCGCATTGCCGTGCACCGGCCCCAGGGTGGCGACACCGTGGTGGTGTTGTCCGTCATCGACAATCTGGTGAAGGGTGCCGCCGGCCAGGCGATTCAGAACATGAACATCCTGTTCGGCTTGCCAGAACGTCTCGGGCTCGATCAGGTGCCCTTACTGCCTTGAGGTGGGATGGCCTCTCGTCTCCTGCGTCGCCTCAAGAGCCGGTTCGGCATCGCGACGGCGCGCATGCGGGTGCGCACCCACATTCCCCTGCCGGTGCGTCTCATCGTGGTGGCGCTGCTGGTGGGAGCGGGCCTGGCGCTGGCCGACTGGGTCTATACGACGGGGCTGCGCCTGGCGGGATTCGAAAAGAGTCAGGCGCAGGAAGCCTTGCGCAGTCTGTCGGATGAGGTGACGCGTCTTGAGCGCGACAATGCCGCTTTGCGTGCCGAGAGCGCGCGCCTGCGTCAGCAATTGGAAATCGAGCAGGCCACGCAGCGCAACCTGGCGCAAACCTTAAAGGGGCTACAGGAAGAGAACGCGATCTTGCGCGAGGATGCCGCCTTTTTCCGCAACCTGCTCTCGCCCAACCCGGGGGCGATGGGCGTGACCATTTACCATGCCAAGCTGGAGCGCAACCCCCTGCTGCCTGGCGAATACCGGTACCGGCTGCTACTATTGAACGCCGGTCCCCGCGACCAGGAATTTTCGGGCAGCGTGGAACTGTTGGTGAGCGGAGTCAGGGACGGGCGGACGCTGACGGTGGCCGAGCCCGGAGCCAAGGGTCGATTGCCCGTGCGCTTCCGCTATTATCAGCGTCTCGAGGGTAGCCTGCAGCTCCCGGAGGGCATGAGCCCAAGGAGTTTGCAAGTGCGTGTGTTCGAGGCGGGCGCGGTACAGCCCCGCTGGACCCGTACCCTTGCGCTGCCCTGAGTTGGGAGGAAGGAAAACCATGTTTTTCGGAAAGAAACCCAGCCGTCCTCAAAACCGCATCGATACCCTGATCGGTGCCGAGACGCGGGTGCAGGGTGATGTCTCGTTCAGCGGTGGCCTGCGCGTGGATGGCGCCATCTTTGGCAATGTTTCCTCGCGCGGCGAGGGGCCCGCTACCCTGGTATTGTCGGAAAATGCCCGCATCGAGGGGCGTATCCAGGTTTCCCACGTGGTCATCAATGGGACGGTGGTGGGCCCGGTGCACGCGAGCGAATACGTGGAACTGCAGCCCAAGGCCCGTGTCTCAGGCGACGTCTTTTACAAGACCCTGGAAATGCACCTCGGCGCCATCGTCGAGGGCAAGCTGGTGCACGAGGAAAGCTCGCCAGCCCAGGTCGGACTGGGCGCGCAGGGCGCGATTGACCAATCCGCCTAAGGCCGGGATAATTGACCGAACCGAATATTGAAGGAGTTTGCCATGAATGCCGCCACCGAAATGCCTACCCCCCTCATTTTCACCGACGCCGCCGCCGCCAAGGTGAAGCAGCTCATCGATGAGGAGGGTAATCCCAATCTGAAACTGCGTGTGTTCGTCACCGGCGGCGGTTGTTCCGGCTTCCAGTATGGCTTCACCTTCGACGAGAACCAGGCCGAGGATGACACCGTGATGGAGAAGGGCGGCGTGACCCTACTCATCGATCCCATGAGCTTCACCTATCTGGTTGGCGCGGAGATCGACTACCAGGAGGGCCTGGAAGGCGCCCAGTTCGTGATCAAGAACCCCAACGCCACCTCCACCTGCGGCTGCGGGTCCTCGTTCTCGGTCTGATCCACAACAACAATCAGGCAACGCCAAAGGAGGCGACCCACGCCTCCTTTTATTTTCTGCAGGGGGAAAACGATGAACGAGTACGTGCCCGGCCTGGAGGGTGTGCCGGCGACGAAATCCAACATCTCCTTCATCGATGGCGAAAAAGGCATACTCGCCTATCGCGGCTATGCCATCGAGACCCTGGCCGAGCGCAGCACCTTCGAGGAGACCGCGCTTTTGCTGCTGGACGGCAACCTGCCGACGCGGGCTGCCCTCAAGGAATTCGATCGCGATATGCGGGCGCGGCGGCGGGTGAAGTTCCGCATCCGGGAACTGATGCGAGCGTTGCCGCCCAACGCCCACCCCATGGACATGCTGCAATCCATGGTCAACTGCTTGGGCATGTATTATCCGGGCGCGGAGGGTCCCGCTGGCGATGCCGCCGCCGATCTCGCTTACGTGCACGACGTCTCGGTGAGCATCCTGGCGCGCATGCCCACTCTGGTGGCCATGTGGGAGCACATTCGCAATGGCTATGATCCCATCGAGCCACGCACGGACCTCACCACTGCCGAAAATTTCTTGTGGATGCTCACGGGCGAGGAACCGGACCGCTACATCGCCCGTATCCTGGACATCTGCCTGATCCTGCACGCCGAGCACACCATCAATGCCTCCACATTCGCGGTGCTCGTCGCCGGTTCCACCCTGGCCAGTCCTTACAGCGTGATCGCCTCGGGCATCGCCACCCTCTCCGGACCGCTACACGGCGGTGCCAACCAGGCGGTGGTCAAGATGTTGGAGGAAATCGGCTCACCCGACAAGGCGGAAGCCTACATCGACGCCCAGATCAAGCAGAAGAAAAAGATCTGGGGCTTTGGGCACCGCGAATACAACGTCAAGGATCCACGGGCAGTGATCCTGGAACATCTCATGCGCAAGATGATCGAGTACCGCGAGGGGCGCGTCGGCCCCCTGTTCGAGATCGCCCAGGCGGTGGAGAGGGCAGCCACCGAGCGTCTGGGTCCCAAGGGCGTCTATCCCAACGTGGATTTCTATTCGGGCGTGCTCTACCGGGAGATGGGGATCGCGCCCGACCAGTTCACCTCCATCTTCGCCATCGCCCGCGCCGCCGGCTGGCTGGCCCACTGGAAGGAACAGCTGGGGCAGAACCGCATTTTCCGTCCCACCCAGGTTTATACCGGCGAGCTCAATCGCCAGTACATTCCCATCGAGCAGCGCGGCTAGCGCGGATAGATCGCGCCCAGCACGCAAGGGTGCGTCGCGCCGGTGACTGCCGGCAGGTTGCCAGGCGCGCCATGCAAGGTGCGCCAGGCCAGCCACGCAAAGGCCAGCGCTTCCACCCACTCGGCGGCCACGCCGAGGGCATCGGTCAGCGCCACCGGCGTGGCGCTGGCAGCGAAGGCGTGACGCAGGGTATTGACCAGCGCCGTGTTGCGCGCGCCACCGCCACACAACCAGATTTCCTCGGCGCCTGCCATGTGTCTTTGCACGGCATCATGGATGGCCTGCGCGGTGAGGCGCAACAGGGTGGCCTGCACGTCCTGGGGTGCGAACGCTGCCGAAAGTTGCGCCTCGAGCCAAGCGAGGTTGAAGTGATCCCGGCCGGTGCTCTTGGGTGGCGGTGCCCGGAAAAATGGATCGTCAAGGAGGCCCGCCAAAAGCTGCGGCAGGGGCGTGCCCGAGGCCGCCCAACTGCCACCCACGTCGTAGGGCTGACCCGTGTGGCGCTGGCACCAGGCATCCATGAGCAGGTTGCCGGGACCGCAATCGAAACCCGTCACGTTTCCACCGGGAGGCAGGTCGGTGAGATTGGCGATGCCACCAATATTGACGATAACACGATGCTTTTCAGCGTGGCTAAACACCGCGGCATGGAAGGCTGGCACCAGCGGCGCGCCCTGGCCCCCCGCGGCGAGGTCGCGGCTACGGAAATCCGCCACCACCCTGATGCCGGTTCGTTCAGCGAGCAGCGCCGGATTGTTGAGCTGCAGGGTGTATCCCAGCTCCGGTCGATGGCGAACGGTCTGGCCGTGGGCACCAATGGCCGCGATTTGATCCGGCCTCAGACCGGTTTGCGCGAGCAGTTCCTTGACCGCCTGCGTGTAGTGCTCGGCGAGGCGGTTGGCGGCGAGGGCGGCCCGCTCCAGCTCGTTGGGGCCCGGCTCGTTTAGCGCGAGGAGTTCTTCCCGTAGCTCGGGGTCGAAGCCGAGCTGGACATGACCCAAGGTTTTCGGGATGGTGTGGGAAAAGTCACCAAGGACGGCGTCCACGCCGTCCAGGCTGGTGCCTGACATGAGCCCGATGACGAGAGGGGGCGTGCCAGCTGCCATGGTGTTGATCCGCCCCTAGCCGGGCAGTCATCAGTCGATGCTGGCCAGATTCAGCCCGCGCACCAGCGACAGGCGGGCCACCAGAGGAGCCGTGGCCGCGCGGAATTCGTTGCGATACTGGGCTGCGATGGGAAAGGCCTGGGGCATGGGCACGGTGAGGGGATTGCGCTGCACGCCAGCGACGCGGAATTCGTAGTGTAGGTGTGGCCCTGTGGCCAGACCCGTGGCGCCCACGTAGCCGATGGTTTGACCCTGGGTGACGCGCGCACCTTGCCGGATGCCCTTGGCGAAGCCGGAGAGGTGACCGTAGGCGGTGCTGATGCGTCCGTTGTGCTGCAGCACGATGAGATTGCCGTAGCCGTTCTGCCGCCCAGCAAAGGCGACGGTACCGTCGGCCACCGCGCGCACCGGCGTGCCGATGGGGGCGCCGTAATCCACGCCTTTATGGGCACGCCAGGTCTTCAACACCGGATGGAAGCGGGCCAGGCTGAAGCCCGACGTGATGCGGGAGAATTCCAGCGGCGAGCGTAGAAAGGCCTTGCGCAGATTCTTCCCGTCCGGCGTGTAATAGCCCTCGCGTCCGTCACGGTCGCGGAAATAGACGGCCTGATAGGTCCTGCCCGCGTTGACGAACTCCGCTGCCAGCACGCGCCCGAAGCGCACTGGCTCACCTTCGCTGTGCAGCGTCTCATAAATGACAGTGAAGCGGTCGCCCTTGCGGATATCCAAGTGGAAGTCGATGTCGGAAGAGAAAATCTCCGCCATCTGCACTGCCACCGCATCGGGCACGCCTGCGGCGTCCGTGGCACCGAACAGAGAGCTCTTGATCTCTCCGGATTTGATGGTGATTCGCGTCTCTAGCGCCGCTTTCTCTTCACGCAGGCGGAAGCTTTCACCCGCGCGCTCCACTTGCAGCAGCGTCTGGTCTGGCGCCACGTAGCGCAGCGCCACCAGTCGACCTTCCGCATCCGTCTCGGCACGGACGCTGCGGCCAGGCACCAACTGGGTGAGGGTGCGCGCCTCGCGGCTTGCGCGAAGAAAGGCAAAGGCTGCGGCATCGTCCACTTCCAGCCGATCGAGCAGGCTGGCCAAGGTATCGCCGCGCTGGATGCGGGTCTGGCGCCAGAAGGTTTGGCCGTCGCCCTCATCGAGGGGGGTGGGTGTGGGCAGGTCGAGTTGCTCGATCACCGTCCGGCGTTCCAGCGGCTGCGGGTCGGTGGCTGGCGCGATGCCAAAGGCCACTGCCATTCCTAGTAGTGGCAGGGTGGAGAGGGCGATGAGCCAGCGCAGTCGTAGGCTGCGGGAGGATGTCGTCCCGGATGGTGTCGCGACTTGGTCCACCGGGGCGGGAGGCGGGTTTTGCGCTAAAATCGCGCCTTTGTCCTTGTGCATGGGTTGCGCCTTCCGAAAAACCAGGCGCGAGGATAACAGAGTTTCCGGGCGGGGCAAAATAACTTTCTGTCATCGCCATGCCCTTGGAATTTCATGGAAATCTAATATTTACGGCGGAAACGACAGCGCCATGGACTCGATTGCCGACGCTCTGCAAATTATCAAGCGCGGTTGCCAGGAACTCCTCCTGGAAGACGAACTGAAACAGCGCCTCGCCCTGGGTCGGCCACTGCGGGTGAAGGCGGGCTTCGACCCGACCGCACCGGATCTGCACTTGGGGCACACGGTGCTTCTCAACAAGCTGCGGCAACTACAGGACATGGGGCATGAGGCCTTGTTCCTGATCGGGGACTTCACCGGCATGATCGGCGACCCCACCGGCAAGAGCGCCACACGTCCACCCCTGAGTCGCGACCAGGTGCTGGAGAATGCCCGCACCTACGAGCAGCAGATCTTCAAGATCCTGGATCCGGAAAAGACACTGGTCCTCTTCAACTCCAGCTGGATGGGCGAAATGAAGGCAGCCGACATGGTGGGCCTGGCGGCCCAGTACACCGTCGCGCGGATGCTGGAGCGGGACGATTTCCACAAGCGCTACATCGCCGGACAGCCGATCGCCATTCACGAATTCCTCTATCCCCTCATTCAGGGGTACGACTCGGTGGTGCTGCGCGCGGATATGGAGCTAGGGGGAACCGACCAGAAATTCAATCTGCTGGTGGGGCGCGAACTCCAGAAACGCTACGGCCAGCCGCCTCAGGTGGTGCTCACCATGCCCATTCTGGAAGGCTTGGATGGTATAAACAAGATGTCCAAGTCACTGCACAACTACGTCGGCATCAACGAGCCGCCCAACGAAATGTTCGGCAAGCTCATGTCCATCTCCGACGACTTGATGTGGCGGTACCTCGAACTGTTGTCCTTCCAGCCCCTGTCCACCATCGAGCAGTGGAAGCGGGAGGTGGCCAACGGGCGCAATCCGCGTGACATCAAGGTGCTGTTCGCCCAGGAAATTGTCGCCCGTTTCCATGATCGCGCGGCGGCAGAGAAGGCGCTGGCGGATTTCGAGGCGCGCTTCCGTCTGCATACCATTCCGGAAGACCTGCCCGAGGTCGCCGTGCCGGCTGGTGGGATCGGGCACGTCCTCAAGCAGGCGGGGCTTACCGCCAGCACGTCGGAGGCCCTGCGCCTGATCGAGCAAGGTGGCGTACGGGTGAACGGCGAGAAAGTGAGCGACAAAGGCCTCGTCCTCCCCCCTGGTGAGAAGGTCGTGATTCAGGTGGGCAAGCGCAAGTTCGCCCGCGTCTCCCTTGTCTGAAGGGGCTGGGCGTCAGTCGTCCCAGTCCCAATGGGCATGGTGGTGCTTACGCCAGCCCGGAGGCGGCCCATAGACATAGACCACTCGCCGCGGCGGCGGCACCACGAGGCAGCGCTCCGCCGGTTGCGGGACATAGATCACGCGCTCGCGCACGTATCGGGGGCGATATATCACGGACCGCGGTTCGTCGTCCCAGTCCATGCTTTGGCCAATCGCGGCGCCTGCAGCTCCGCCCAGGGCGCTCCAGACGATGACGGCGCCACGATCACCACCCAGACCATGACCTACTGCTGCGCCCGCCGCGCTTCCAATGGCTGCACCGAGCACGCTCGCACCATGATCGGCGTAGGCCGTGCTCGCGCCCATGGCCAATAGCAGCGGCAAGACGCGAACGAGAGTATTTGCTTTCATGCAACTTCCTCCTTTCGGTTGGCGCAAGAATCTGGAGGACTTAACGCATGCCCGGGCGCGTGGTTGACGGTAGGCAGTGACTGCTGGGACACGTCAAGACAGACGCACTGAAATTTTTCTGTAAAGCGCTGTTGTCAACGAATCGAACTGCCCGGTTTCGTGGCACATAGACTGTCCGCTTGTTCCCTGTGGGAAGGTATCCCACAGTCAGGTGCTGCGGCGGACCTTTGCTGCAGCCTGCAAGTCGGGTTTGAGCAACTGCCCTTGGGCATTGTAGCGAGCCAGGCAGCGTGGGCCGTGGAAGAGGGCGATTGTCCCATCCAAGTCACGGTGCACCTGCACCTTCACCTTGACGTAATGCATGCGGTGACGGTCGGTGGGGATTTGCAACTTCATCCCCTCGAAGGCCACACAGTTGAAGTTTCGGCCGCCGCTACGCGGCTTAACCTGCTGGCGCAGGTTAGCCTGTGCTGAAACTGCGTTTTCCTTGCCGCCTCTTGCGAAAGCCGTCCCACCGCCAGCCTCCATAGGCTTCCTCAAATCGCATCTTCCGTATCGCCTGCAACACTTCCGTCCGTCTCACCAGGCACCTCCTCGGTACCCAATAAAACCGGACAACCATCGTGCTACAAGTCCGGACAGTTTATTTGCTCTCTACACGCTCTCTACAGATACCTTGCGCGTAGGGCAAGTTTCCCCCATAATTTTGTGTTTCTTTCGGTAGGGTGTGCCCGGGGCGCGCCCGACATTAGGCATTTGCCCAGACTTCCCAGACTTCAAGGATTTGCGATGAAACCTGACATTCATCCCGCTTACGCTGAGATCACGGTGACCTGCAGCTGCGGCAACACGTTCAAGACTGGTTCCACCCTGGGCAAGGATCTGCACATCGAGGTCTGCTCCCAGTGCCATCCTTACTATACGGGCAAGCAGAAGATCGTGGACACCGCGGGGCGGGTGGAAAGATTCCGCCAGAAATACGCCCGCAAGTAAGTTGGGCCAGGCGAAAAAAGCGGCTTTGGCCGCTTTTTTTTTCGCCTGCGCCCGGGCTGGCAGGAACCTTGCATTCGATATTGCTGAGGCCGACTCTTTAGCCGTATCATGGCCCAGTCATCTTTTGGTGCGCGGCCGGCTGCGCAGGTACAGTGCTTGGCTTGCGTAAACAACCCGAAGCGGGCCGGTTCCGGCGACGATTTCCCGTCACCTATGACGACTCGATGTAGACAGTAGGCTGATCGGTGGTGTTTTCCTTTTTTCGCAGAGGCAAGAATCAGGACGGACCACCTAGCGTGACGCCGCCTCGCCCGGTGCTGCCAGCAGGGGCAGCGCCCCAGCCGGCGCCCAAGACCGAGCCAGCCGCCGAGGTGCAAGAGGCGGGCTGGGACGATCTGCTACTGGGTTCCACGCCCACCGCCGAGTCCTACTCGGCAGTGGAAGAGGCCGCAGTGCTCTACGCCAACACACGTGTGGCCGAGGCCATTGCCGTGCTCGAGACATTCCTCCGAGAAAACACCGCTTCGCGCGACTTGCAGCCCTGGCTGTTGCTGTTCGATCTTTATCAGTCCCAGGGCATGAAGCAGAAGTTCGACGAGCTGTCCATGGAATTCGTGGTGCGCTTCGAACGTTCGGCGCCGGTGTGGGAACCGCCAAACGCGGTCCCGTCCGCGCCGGTCGCCGCCAGTGCACCGGCGGCGGGGCCGACGGTGAGGCTAGAGGGCATGCTGGACGGCGGCGCCGAGCAGGCCATTCAGCGTCTGCTCAAACTGGCGGAGGGCAAGGTCCCGGTTCGTCTCGATCTGGCCCAAGCGCAGGGCATCGATCCGTCGCGTGCCCAGCTACTCGCGGAAGTGTTGCTGATGCTGCGCAAGGCCGGCAAGTACCTGGTTTTGGCTGGCGCGCAGGAATTCACGGCGCGAGTCAAGGCCTACACGGAAGGTGCCGGACGACGCGAGCCCGCCTACTGGCGTTTGCTGTTCGAGCTTTACCAGTTCCAAAACCGCGCGCAGGAGTTCGAGGACGCGGCCGTGGACTATGCGGTGACTTTCGAGGTCTCGCCCCCTTCCTGGGAACCGGTGGCGGGTTTGCCTGCCGAGCCGGCGACGGAGAGCCCTGCATCCCCCGCTCAGACGGGGGGTGAGGTGGAGAGCGATGTGTTCCGGCTGGAAGGCGTGCTCGATGCCGCCAGCGAATATCGGCTCAAGGAGCTTGCGCGTTTCGCGGAAGGGCGCAGCGAAGTGGTGGTGGACTTAAGTCGCCTGGTGCGAGTGGATTTCATGATCGTTGGCTCCGTGATCAACACACTCATCAACCTCAACCAGGCCGGTAAGAAGGTGACGCTTTCTGGCCAGAACGAAATGGTGCATGCCCTGTTCGAAGTGATGGGCGTGCGCGATTTTGCGCAACTTGCGCGGCGTAAGGCGCGCTAGCGCGTCCGCCGGTATTCTCGGGAACCCTGATGCAGCAGTTTCATGGTACGACGATTCTCTCCGTCCGCCGCGGAAACCGCGTGGCCATGGGTGGCGATGGGCAGGTCACCCTGGGCAACGTGGTCGTGAAGGCCTCGGCGCGCAAGGTGCGTCGCCTCTATCATGGCCGCATTCTGGCAGGCTTCGCCGGCGGCACCGCGGATGCCTTCACCCTGTTCGAGCGCTTCGAAGCCAAGCTGGAGAAGCACCAGGGGCATCTGCTGCGTTCCGCGGTCGAGCTCGCCAAGGACTGGCGCACCGATCGCATGCTGCGCAGACTGGAAGCGATGCTGGCGGTGGCCGACCGGGAAACCTCGCTCATCCTCACCGGTAACGGCGACGTGCTCGAGCCCGAACACGGCCTGGTGGCCATTGGCAGCGGCGGGCCCTACGCGCAGTCCGCGGCGCGGGCGCTGCTGGATCACACCGATCTCGCGGCCTCGGAAATCGTTCGCAAGGCGCTCACCATCGCGGCCGATCTTTGCATCTACACCAACCAGAACCACGTGATCGAAACCCTCGACTGAGGCGCGACCTCCCGCTCACGCCATGCAAATGACACCGCAGGAAATCGTCCACGAGCTTAACAAACACATCGTCGGCCAGCAGGCGGCCAAGCGCGCCGTCGCCATCGCCCTACGCAACCGCTGGCGGCGCATGCAGGTGAGTGATCCGCTGCGTCAGGAAATCACGCCAAAGAACATCCTCATGATCGGACCCACCGGCGTGGGCAAGACGGAAATCGCGCGGCGACTTGCACGTCTGGCCAATGCGCCCTTCATCAAGGTGGAGGCCACCAAGTTCACCGAAGTGGGGTACGTGGGACGTGACGTGGACACCATCATCCGCGACCTTGTGGACATGGCGGTGAAGCAGACGCGCGAAGAGGAAATGCGCAAGGTGCAGTTTCGCGCCGAGGAGATCGCCGAGGAGCGCATCCTGGACGCGCTATTGCCACCAGCGCGCGATGTCGGCTTCGGTTTAGGTGGACAAGGCAGCACCCAGGAAGAATCCGCCACACGCCAGAAATTCCGCAAGATGCTGCGGGAGGGGAAGCTCGACGACAAGGAAATCGAGATCGAGATGGCCGTGGCTGCCCCGCACATGGAAATTTTCGCGCCACCCGGCATGGAGGAACTCACCAGCCAGATCCAGGGACTGTTTCAAAACCTGGGTGGAGGGCGGCGCAAGCTGAAAAAAATGCGCGTGCGCGAGGCCTTCCGTAGCCTTACCGAAGAAGAAGCCCTCAAGCTCATCAACGAGGAAGAGATTCGTCAGCGAGCCGTGGCCAGTGTGGAGCAAAACGGCATCGTCTTCATCGACGAGATGGACAAGATCGCCAGCCGCGCGGAGACGAGTGGCGCCGATGTTTCGCGCCAAGGCGTGCAGCGGGATCTACTGCCGCTCATCGAGGGTACCACCGTCTCCACCAAATACGGCATGATCCGCACCGACCACATTCTGTTCATTGGCTCCGGCGCCTTCCATCTCGCCAAACCCTCTGATCTCATTCCGGAATTGCAGGGACGGCTCCCGATCCGCGTGGAGCTGGATTCCCTTTCCGTCGGAGATTTTGAACAGATTCTTACCGGTACCGATGCCTGCCTCATCAAACAGTACCAGGCTTTGCTTGCCACCGAAGGTGTGACGCTGGAATTTGCGCCCGATGGCATCCGGCGCATCGCCGAGATCGCCTTCGAGGTGAATGAACGCACCGAGAACATCGGTGCGCGCCGCCTGCACACGGTGATGGAGCGGCTGCTGGAAGACATTTCCTTCGCCGCCGACCGCCAGGCTGGCAGCACCGTGGTCATCGATGCCGCCTACGTGGATGCCCGCCTCAAGGATCTGGCCACGAGCGAAGATCTTGCCCGTTACGTGCTGTGAGGGAGCCAGCCGCCGCCGCGTCGATCGCCGCGCTGGCCGTGCTTCAACCCGGGTGACCCAGCAGGAGGCGGGATGAGAGGGTCTCAGACGCGCCTGGGTTGGACAAGACGGTCGCAGGTTAGGTTGATCACCTGGCCGAGAAGTCGGGCGCGTGCCGGACCAGGGTGCCAGCCCGGTAATCGCGCAATGCCTGTTCGATCTCCTCGCGCGTGTTCATCACGAACGGCCCGTATTGCACCACGGGCTCATAAAGCGGCCGCCCCGCCACCAGAATGAAACGCGTGCCGGCCACACCGGCCGTGACCTGCACGTCCTCCCCGGGGGAGAGCACGCCCAGCGTGTGGGGCTTGAGCACGTTGCCTGCAACAGCCTCGCCTTCGAACACGTAGATGAAGGCCGTGTGCGCGGCGGGCAAGGCATGTTCGAACCGTGCGTTCCGTTCGAGCGCCACATCGAGATACTGCACTTGGGTGACATCGTCGGCGATGGGCCCGCGCACGCCTGCATATTCCCCAAGCAGGATCCGCA
This sequence comes from Thiobacter sp. AK1, assembly GCF_039822265.1. Taxonomy (NCBI): domain Bacteria; kingdom Pseudomonadati; phylum Pseudomonadota; class Betaproteobacteria; order Burkholderiales; family Thiobacteraceae; genus Thiobacter; species Thiobacter aerophilus. The sequence goes on along the minus strand of NZ_JBAJEX010000004.1, from coordinate 127,798 downwards.
CGCGATGCCCAGGCGAGGCAAGCTCAGGAATGGCCTGCGCGGAAAATTCCTGATAGGCGGGCTCGCTCATCTTCTGCGCCGCAGGCAGATTGATCCAAAGCTGGAAACCTCGCATCCGCCCCTCCGCCTGCTGGGGCATCTCGGAATGGATGACACCGCTGCCCGCCCGCATCCACTGCGCGCCCCCGGCACGCAACTCGCTGGTGTTGCCCAGGCTGTCGCGATGCAGCATGCGGCCATCCAGCATGTAGGTGAGGGTTATGAAACCCCGATGGGGGTGATCCGGAAAGCCCGCGATATAGTCGTTCGGGTCATCGCTGCCGAAATGGTCCAACAGCAAAAAGGGATCCAGGTGCCGCAGCCTGGGGGTGCCGATGCTACGGTAAACGGTCACGCCAGCGCCTTCGGAGAGCGGCTGGGCCTGAACGGTGTGAACAACGGTGCGAAGCGTCATGATCGAACATAAGTTTGCGATGGGCGCAGCGCGCATCCTACGCCACGTGCGCTTTGCTGCCTACAGGGGTCTTGAAGAACGCAGGTGGCTCGCTTAGATTAGATCCCCACCAGGGAGTCGAATCCAATAAACCAGCGTCGGTAAAGGCGCGCGGGGCACAGAAGCGCGGTAATCGGTCCCAAAAGTGACGCGCTCGCAAGCTTGTGGCGCGAGCGCGGCCAAAGAACGCCTGGCAGGATGGGGCTCCATTGGAGACCGAGTCATGACACCCAATGAGCCCCACACCTTTGAGCGCCGTGTTCTGCTCGCCGTGAGCGGTCTCACCCCACAGGTCGTCACCGAGACCCTCTACGCGCTGATTCACCAACCGGCGCCCTTCGTCCCCACGGAAGTCCGGCTCATCACCACGGCCGAGGGCGCAGCGCGAGCGCGGCTTGCGCTGTTGTCCGAAGACCCTGGCTGGTTTCGCCGCCTGTGTCTGGACTACGCGCTGCCACCCATCGCCTTTGGCGAAGCGCACATCCACACCATTGAAGATGCGTCTGGCGTTGCGCTTGCCGACATCCGCACCCCAGCCGACAATCAGCATGCTGCGGACCGCATCACGGACATCGTGCGCACTCTCACGGCCGATCCGGGCACCGCGCTACACGTCTCGATCGCGGGCGGACGCAAGACCATGGGCTATTACCTGGGTTATGCACTCTCCCTGTTCGGTCGTCCGCAGGATCGTCTCTCCCATGTGCTCGTATCCGAGCCGTTCGAATCGAGCTGGGAGTTCTTTTATCCCACGCGCCACGAGCGCATTATCCAGACCCGCGACGGCAAGCTCGCCGACTGCCGAGAGGCGCGGGTCACCCTGGCCGAAATTCCTTTTGTGCGCCTGCGCGAAGGACTGCCCCCCGGGCTGCTCACGGGGCACGCCAGTTTGAGTGAGGTGGTCGCGGCGGCCAATCGCGCGCTCATGGAGCCCCACCTATTTATCGACATAAACGCAAAATCCGTCACGGCCGACGGTGTTGCCCTCGACCTGAGCCCCACGGAACTCGCCGTCCTGCTCTGGCTTGCCGAGCGCGCGGGCAGCGGCGAGCCGAACGTCTGCTGGCAGGACGCCGACGAGGCAGAGGGGTTTCTTGCCGTTGCCGCGCGTCTCATGAACTCAATGACAGGAGAGTATGAGCGATGCGAGAAGGCCATCCGCGAGCGTTCGAGCGATCCCAAGATGCTCGGCGAATACTTCGAGCCACACAAGTCGCGCATCAAGACCGCCTTCGAAACGGCCTTGGGCAGGCAGGCCGCCGCCCGCTATCTCATCCAACGCGACGGCCCGCGCGGCCACAGCTACTACTACCTGCCGTTAGAACCGGGTCAGATCGAGATATGCGACCAGCCAGGAACGGGGAAGAAAAGGGAAACGTTGTGATGACAGACAAGCTTGCCGTTCGAGCAAAATGGCTGCACATCAAACGATAATAGGATTGGGTACCATTGCTATCCGAACACATGCCCTGATCACAAAGGGATTGAGACCCACCCACGATTGTCTTTGTCCATGCGTCTGCGATCCGAAGACATGCTCTGATCACAAAGGGTTTGACATGCCATTTAACAGGGAAAGGAAAACACAATAAAAAACTGTGGCGCTGTTCACCGTGTCTGCTTGTGCCACGGCGCAACTGACTGGTTGTGCCAGGGCTTCGAAAGACATCGCTGCGCAATCAGTATCGCCCCTGCAATATCAGCAATATGACTGTGGGCAGATCATGGCGGAGATGCAGCGTGTGCAAACGCGCGCCACGCAGCTTGCTGGGCGGCTGGATCAAGCGGCCGCCAACGACAAGGCAATCGCCGGCGTGGGGCTGATTCTTTTCTGGCCCGCGCTATTCGCGCTGGGTGGCACCAAGGCGCAGGAAGCCGAATATGCGCGCCTCAAGGGTGAGTACGACGCCTTGCAGCAGGTGGCGATTCAGAAGCAATGTCCGGGTGCAACCCCCGAAATGGTGGCCGAGCAAAAACCGAAGGAGGGCTGATAGGTGTCGTGACAAGTCGTGGCGAGTGCGACGGGCTGGCGGCCGGACCCGTGGCGGCTACGTGCTGGATGTCCCCTTCCACGCTGCCCGAAGTTGGCGTCGGGGCTATGCACTTGATCCAAAATTGCTGCCTTGCGCAGTTCGGCGATCCTGTGGTTCGAGGGCCGGCCCGGCCGACGGCTCGCAAGCCCCGCTGCACCTTCGGCTTCATCTTTTCGAAACAAGCGCCGCGTATTCGGTTGCACCCAAGGGAGCGGAATTGAACCGGCGGCGCTTTCTGGAAAGCCTCTTGGCCCGCGGGGCTGAAAGGGGTCAAACGTATCGTCGCCGATCACCGTGGGGGGCTTGCAGCCGCCCGCCGCGCCGTCTTGCTTGCTGTGCCCTGGGAGGGCCCAGTTCCCTCTGCAACAGAACGCCGGTCAACTCATGACGCGAAAGGCAAGCGCGAAAGAGCGTTGCCCCTCAACTGCGCGCCATCTCCCATGCCCCTTGACGAGATGGAAGCCGAGCGGCTCTTCGCGGCCGCTTTGGAAGCCTGGCGCAAGGCGCATCACAAGCTTGCCCAGTGCGCCGAGGAGGCCTCCGTAACCCACGCGTCATGACGTCCGCCGCAGATATTTACAGAAAAGGGGTTGCACAATCCGGTTCTCGCGTCGCGTGGGCGCAATGACCGACGACGGCATTCCAAAGGAAATGGGAGAAAGGCAATCCGTAGCCGGGCTGCCGGTCCACCGCCCTTGCGGGGACGAAAAGGTGGGGCACGGAGGTGCGTACTGCTGATGAGTCGCCGCCTGGCACCGAACAGGCATCTGTCTGGCGCGCCCGAGACGATTCGAACGTCCGACCCCAGCCTTCGGAGGGCTGTACTCTATCCAACTGAGCTACGGGCGCAAGCCGCGTAAGTATAACGCCTTTCGGCATTTTGCTCTACGCATTACCTTGGCCGAAGCGGCCGAAACCCGTATAATCAGGACCTTTACGTGGGGTTTCCCGCGGCGATCTTTATCTGGCAACCACACAAGGCCTTGATCATTATGAGTGAACAAAGCACTGGCGTTCCCAAGACCACTGCGCGGCAGGTGATCGTCGCCCTGATCGGCGGTTTCGCTGCGCCCATCATCGCCATCGTCCTGATTGTGCAGCTGGTGCTGTCCATCCAGGCGAGTCATATCGACAAGGATGATCCCCAACTCGCCGATTTAGCGGTGCGGGAACGCATCAAGCCCGTTGCGGAGGTGAAGTCGGTCGATCCCAACGCGCCGCGCGTGGAGCGCACCGGCGAGCAGGTGTATCAGGCGGTGTGCACGAGCTGCCATCAGGCGGGGGCGCTGGGCGCACCCAAGTTTGGCAACAAGGCGGACTGGGCGCCCCGCATCGCTCAAGGTTACGAGACGCTGATCAAGCATGCCATCGAGGGCATCCGCGGCATGCCGCCCCGTGGCGGCGATCCGGACATCTCGGATATCGAGATCGCGCGCACGGTGGCCTACATGGCCAACTCCGCAGGCGCCAACTTCCAGCCCAAGGAATGACGGATTCCACCAGGACTTGAAAAACGCGGGGACGCCCCCGCGTTTTTTTTGCGCTCCATTGCGGCGAAAGGCGTTCCCACCGGTGCTGCTGGTGCAGATGGGTACGCTCTTCGTCATGCCGGCCAGACGCCGTGCGCGCGGAATCTATTGAGCATTACGTAAATGGGTGACACCTTTGTGTCGTCCCCGCGAAAGCGGGGACCCAGGAACATGGCGAGGAATACCCTGGATTCCCGCTTTCGCGGGAATGACGTTTGACTTACGCAGCCTGTCAACGACTTACGTAACGCTCAATATTGAGCATTACGTAAATGGGTGACACCTTTGTGTCGTCCCCGCGAAAGCGGGGACCCAGGAACATGGCGAGGCATACCCTGGATTCCCGCTTTCGCGGGAATGACGTTTGACTTACGCAGCCTGTCAACGACTTACGTAACGCTCAATAGGACACTGCGCAAGCTGCGCAGATCGAAGTCTGGATACCCGCTTGCGCGGGGATGACGGGGATGCCGTCAACGGGCATTCTCCAGGGGGCAGGCGGGCGTGGCATGTCCGCTTCCGTTGCCTTGCATCGCTTTCGCGGCAGTAGGGGGCGCCACATCTGCCAACCAGGTTTTCAAGGCTCAAGAGCTGCCCTTCAGCATGGCCTTGAGCTGGGCTAGGCGCGCGCTGCCCTCCTGCTTGTCGCGCATGGGGTCGGTTTCGCGCCCCGAGATGCGCAAATCGTCCTGAGGGAGTTCGGCGATGAAGCGCGAGGGCTCGCACACCTGGAACTCGCGTGCGCGGCGGCGCTTGAGGCAATGGCTCAGGGTGAGGCTTTCGCGGGCGCGGGTGATGCCCACGTACATGAGACGCCGTTCTTCCTCCACCTGGCCGTTTTCGATGCACTCTCTGTGGGGCAGGATGCCTTCTTCCACGCCCACCAGGAAAACGTGGCGGAATTCCAGGCCCTTTGCGGCGTGCAGGGTGGTTAGCCTCACGGCGTTTGCGTCTTCCTCCCGATTGTCCAACATGCTCATGAGGGCGACAGTCTGGACGAGCTCGGCCAGCGTCTTGCCTTCTTCCTCGCCCTTGCGGGCAAGCCAGCCCACGAAGTCCTGCACGTTGGCCCAGCGTGTTTCTGCGATGCGCGGCTCTGCTTGGTCGAACAGCCAGGTTTCATAGCCGATGCCGCGCAGCATATCCTGCAGGATGACGCCGGCGGGTTCGCGCGCGGCGCGGTACTCCAGTCCATTGATGAAATGGCAAAACGCCGCCAACGGCTCGTATTGGCGGGCAGTCAGTTGGGCCTCGAACCCGACTTCGAACACCGCGGCGAACAGGGATAGGTGACGGCTTGCCGCGTAGGCACCGAGTTTCTCCAGGGTCTGCACACCCACGCCACGCCTAGGGGTGGTGATGGCGCGGATGAAGGCAGGGTCGTCGTCGCTATTGTGGATGAGGCGCAAATAGGCGGTGATGTCCTTGATCTCGGTGCGCTCGAAAAAGGACTGGCCGCCGGAGACCTGGTAGGGAATGCGCCGCGCCCGCAGCGCCTCTTCGAAGGGGCGCGCCTGGTGGTTGCCGCGGTAGAGAATGGCGTAATCGCCATAGTGGGTGCGATGTTGCAACCGGTGGGCTTCGATGCGCATGACCACGTTCTCGGCTTCTGCCTCGTCGTCGCGCGCGGCGAACACATGGATGGGTTCGCCCAGGCCGAGCTCGCTCCACAGTTTCTTCTCGAACAGCTTGGTGTTGTGGGCGATCAGATGATTGGCGGCGCGCAGGATGCGCAGGGTGGAGCGGTAGTTCTGTTCCAGCTTGATTACCTTCAGGCGTGGAAAGTCGTCCTGCAGCAGGCGCAGGTTTTCCACGTTGGCGCCGCGCCAGGCATAGATCGCCTGGTCGTCGTCGCCCACGGCGGTGAAGGCCGCGCGCGCGCCGGCGAGCAGTTTCATCAGCCGGTACTGGCCGAGATTGGTGTCCTGGTATTCGTCCACCAGCAGGTAGCGCAGGCGGTCTTGCCACTTGCCGCGCGCTTCGGGATCGCGTTCCAGCAGTTCCACCGGCAGGCGGATCAAGTCGTCGAAATCCATGGCCTGATAGGCGCGCAAAGTGTCCTGGTAGGCGACATAGGCGCGCGCCGCGGCCACGGCCTGTTCGCTATCGGCTTGGGTGGCCGCCGCCCCGGGCGCCACCAGATCGTTCTTCCAGCGCGAGATGCGGTGCTGGATGCGCTTGAGCAGACTCTTGTCCGTCGTCTTCAGGATCTCCGCCAGCAGGTGCAGGCTGTCGGCAGCATCGAGCACGGAAAAGCGCGGCTTATAGCCAATGCGCGCGGCTTCCTGGCGCAGGATCTGCAAGCCGAGGGCGTGGAAAGTGGTGATCGCGAGCCCGCGCACGGAACGGTTTTCCAGCAGGCGGCCCACACGTTCCTGCATTTCTTGTGCCGCCTTGTTGGTAAAGGTGATGGCGGCGATGGTGCCGGGCGCGTAGCCGCAGTCGCGGATGAGGTAGGCGATCTTGTGTGTGATGACGCGGGTCTTGCCGCTGCCGGCGCCCGCCAGCACGAGCAGGGGGCCGTCGAGGTATTTGACCGCCTCCCGCTGCGGGGCATTGAGAGCATGCATGGACAGGGGTGCTGCGGAAGGTTGCTTGGAGGCCGCGATTCTAACATGCAGCCAAAGCGCGGGTGCTTGCTGGTTACGCGGGTTAGAATGGCGCCGGTTTGTTTGGAGCGAGCATGGCCACCTACGTCATTGGCGACATCCAGGGTTGTTACGAGGCGCTCATGCGTCTCATGGAGAAAATCCCTTTCGACCCTAGCCGGGATCGGCTCTGGCTGGTGGGCGATCTGGTCAACCGCGGACCGCATTCGCTGCAGGTGTTGCGCTGGGCGCGTGATTTGGGCGAGCGCGCCGTCGCCGTGCTGGGCAACCACGATTTGCATCTGCTGGCTGTGGCGGAGGGCTTCGTCCCGCTTCATCACAACGACACGCTCGAGGACGTGCTCACCGCGCCGGATCGCGCGGAGCTGCTGGAATGGCTGCGCCACCGGCCCCTGGCCCATTTCGAGCACGGCTGGCTGATGGTGCATGCAGGACTGTTGCCGCAATGGACGGTGTTACGTGCAGTGGAGCTGGCGCGGGAAGTGGAGGGGGAACTCGCGGGGCCTGGCTATCGCCACTTCCTTGAGCACATGTACGGGAACGAGCCCCGCCAGTGGCGCGACGATCTCATTGGCATCGCGCGTCTGCGGGTCATCACCAATGCCATGACGCGGCTGCGTTTTTGCACGCGCGAGGGCGTGATGGAATTCACCCACAAGGGACCACCGTCGCGGCGGCCGGAAGGCTTCTTGCCCTGGTATGAAGTGCCGGAACGCAAGAGTCGCGGCGCGCCCATCGTTTTCGGTCACTGGTCCGCGCATGGGCTCGATGTCAACAGTGAATACTGCGCCCTGGACACGGGCTGCCTGTGGGGGGGCGCCCTATCTGCTATGCGCTTGGAAGACCGGGCGCTGTTTCAGGTGTCCTGTCAGGGTCTGGCAGGGACAAGGCCGCTGCGATAGCGGCCTGGGCTGCGCGCGCGATTTCGCGCCGGTTGCGCCCGCGCGTGGAGATGGCGGGCAGAAAGGCAAGCTCGGCGTGAACTGTTTCGGCCTTGATGATGCGCGTAAGCGAGTCGAGCAGCGTCATCTGATCAATGTAGGCCGGGGTGGTGTCCGGGTTGCCCGCCGCGTCCACATAACGGATCGCCACAGGAATCACCGGCGCGCCCAGATCCACTGCGGGCTGCAACAGGGAAGGGTGGAAGCGGCGCAGCCTTAGGCCGTCGCTGGTCGTGCTCTCGGGAAACAGGGCGATACAGGCGCCGTCGGCGAGGGCGGCGGCGATCTCCCGGTTGATGGCGGCAGTGTGATGTCGTTGTTCCCGACGAATGAAGAGCGTGCCGGTTTTTTTTGCCAGCCAGCCGATCAGCGGCCAGCGCGCCACCTCTGCCTTGGCCACAAACCGGCATGCCCGCTGGCTGTCCAGCAGCCACACGTCGAGCCAGGAGATGTGATTGGCGACGAAGACGGCACCCTTGCGGACCGCAAGCACACCCGTGACGGTGACGCGCACGGATAGTCGCCCAAGCAAAGCCTGCGCCCAGCGTTCGATGATGGCTTCGCGCCGGGCTTGCGTGGCGAAGGGGAAGACCAGGGCCGCCAGCACCGCGCCCCAGGCCAAGTGGAACGCGAGCAGGACGAGCTTGATAAGGAGGCGGGCGATCCCACCTTGCGTCGTGGCCCGGTTTGGCAACGCCTCGGCACCGGTCGCGGGAGTCTTCTCGTCCATCGGGCGATGCTACCGTCCCGCGCCGGACGGTGCAAAGCCGTGGCGTGTCAGCCGTGGGGCAGAAAATGACGGGAATAGCGCGGATTCATCAGCGCCCGCGGCAGGATCAGCATCAGGTCGGCGGTGTTGAAGTCCGGGTCCCAGGCCGGCGCGCCACAGACATAGCAGCCTACACGGATGTAGCCCTTGAGCAGGGGCGGCAAGGGCACGTTGAGCGTGTTGTCCAGGGATTCCAGAGGCAGCCGGTTGCGGGGAAATACACGCCACTCCACCGGGCTCATGTGCTCAATGCCGATGCGGCGGAACAGGCTTGCGGCCGCATGGCCACCATCGGCCATGCCGATGCTGGCGCAGCCGATCAGGTAATCGAAGCCATGCTGCTCGATGAAGCGGGCCAGTCCTGCCCACAGTAGCGTGATTACGCCGCCATTGCGGTAGGCAGGATGCACCGCGGCGCGGCCCACTTCCAGCGTGCGGTCGAGCAGATGATTGAGCCGGGTCAGGTCGAATTCGGTCTGGGAATAGAAGCAGCCGGCCTCGCGCGCGCCGCGGGGCGTGAGCAGGCGATAGGTGCCGACCACTTCCAGCGTCCGGGCGTCGCGCACCAGCAGGTGCTCGCAGAAGGGGTCGAAGAGATCCCGGTCAAGCCCTGATTCCGGATTGGGCAGGCGCGCGCCTATTTCCTCGGCGAACACCTTGTAGCGCAGGCGCTGTGCCTCGCGCACCTCGTCTTCACAGCGGGCCAGGCTCAGCGTGAGCGGGGCAGAGCGGGCCTGGGTTTCCCAACGCGCCAACTCGTTCAACATGCCACACCTCGTTTCGAATTTTCGATGAGGCGCAGGCTAAGAAGCGGCGATGACGTGGGCGTGAAAGAGGGATGAAGCTTTTATGACCCGCGGGCCTACTCTTCGCGCAATGTCTCAGATGTCAGGCGCCAGGGACGCAACCTCCTCGTGGCGCGGGCAGCTCACCAGGTGGTCGTTCACCAGACCCACCGCCTGCATGTAGGCGTAGCACATGGTTGGGCCCACGAATTGGAAGCCGCGTTGTTTGAGCGCTCGCGCAAGCCGACGGGAAACAGTGGTCTGGGTGGGGATGTCTACGAGACGACGAAAACGGTTCTGAACCGGTCTGCCCTCGACGAAGGACCAGAGAAAAGGCGCAAAACCGCCTTCGTGCGCCGCAAGCTCAAGAAAGGCGCGAGCATTGGTGACGGCTGCTTGGAGCTTGGCGCGGTTGCGCACGATGCCTGGATTGTCCAGCAGTCGCTCGATGTCGGCCGCGGTGAAGCGTGCCAGGCGCTGTGGGTCGAAGCCCGCTAGTGCCTCGCGCAGGGCGGCGCGCTTCTTGAGGATGGTGAGCCAGGACAGGCCAGCTTGCTGCCCCTCGAGAATGAGCATTTCGAACAGGTGCGCGTCATCGAAAGAGGGAACACCCCATTCGCTGTCGTGGTAGGCGATATAGAGCGGGTCCGTCCCGCACCAGCCGCAGCGCCTGGCTTCAGTGTTTGGCGCGGTGCTTGATTTCATGGGCCCCTTCGGCGATGCGATCCATCAGCGCGAACAGCACGCCCGATACCACCAGGATGGCATGGATGCCCACCTTCCAGGCGATGGCGGTGTCGGCATTGGTCCACACCCACTCGGCGTTGGGATTCTTGTCCGCCTCGATGAGGGCCATGATGTTGACGAAGGTCTTCAACAGCTCAATCGCGGAAATGGCGACGATGGAAGCGATCACCTTGACCTTGAGGCCGGAGAAGTCCACCTTGCCCATCCAGTCCGGCCGGTCCTCATGGCCAGCGGTGTCGATCTTGGAGACGAAGTTTTCGTAGCCACTGAAGATGATGATGAGCAGCAGATTGGCTACCAGCGACATGTCCACCAGGGTGAGCACCGCCAGGATGAGATCGCCTTCGCTCATTTCGAACACGTGGGGCAGCACGTGTAGGAACTCCTGGGCAAACTTCAACAGGATCAGGCCAATACCCACCACCAGCCCTAGATAAAACGGTGCAAGTAGCCAGCGGGCGTTGAAGATCAGGAGTTCCAGCAAGTGTTCGATGAATCGCATTTTGCTCCCTTTTGGTGAGGATTCCGGTCATGACAGCCGAGCGCGGCGAGCACCGGCACACGTCATCCTCCGCCGCCGCAGCGATCCGGGATCCAGGAACGCGGGGCCATGACAGCCTGGATGTCCGATTGCGTGGGAATGAGGCCGTCTCGGACTCCTTGGCGGCCCCGCTGGCTCAATGAGTGACGCGGGTTACGCCGCCTCCGGTGAGCACGCGCACGCGGTCACCGGGCCGGAACTCCTCGTCCGCTGCCTGGGTGACGGCGATCATGCGGCCATTGTCCAGTTTGACGGTAATCTCCAGACCCTTGGTGCGGGTCACGCCTTCCTCGATGGCGGCTCCGGCCACGCCACCGGCCACGGCGCCGACGATGGCCCCCACGGTGCTGCCTTTGCCACCGCCGATGTTACTGCCGGCGATGCCCCCCACTGCAGCGCCGGCGGCGGGCCCAACCACGGACTTGGTGCCTTCGATCATCACTTCGCGCACGCTCTCCACGCGGCCCATCTGAACTTCCTGAGCCTGACGCGCCTGCTCGCGGGTGTAGGTGCCGCTGGACATGGTGGCCGGACAGCCGGTGAGCACAAACGCGGTGGCGGCGAGTGTGGTAATGACTAGCAAACGTTGCATGTTGACCTCCGGTTGTTGCAAAACGGGTTTCACGCGGGCCAGGTCAGGCCCAATTCCTGCCGTGCCCAGGCGGTGAGTGCGGCATGGTCGAGGCTATGGTTCTGGGCGCCGCGGCTGGCGATCTTAAGCGCCCCCATATAGGCCGCAAGGCGGCCGGTTTGTTCCCAGTCGAAGCCGTGCACGATGCCGTAGAGCAGACCGGCACGGTAGGCATCGCCGCAGCCGGTGGGATCCACCACGGCTTTCGGTGGCACGCAGGGAATTTCCAGCCGTTCGCCGTCGGCGAAGATGAGGGAGCCTTTCGCGCCAAGGGTGACGATGAGCGCCTTCACCCGCTGGGCCAGCGCGGCGAGCGACAGACCCGTGCGCTCCTGCATCAGCTCGGCTTCGTAGTCGTTGAGCGTCACGTAATCCGCCAGTTCCACGAAACGCAAGAGTTCTGGGCCGTCGAACAAGGGCATGGCCTGGCCCGGATCGAACACGAAAGGGATGCCCGCAGCATGGAAGTCGTGGGCATGGCGCAGCATGCCTTCCCGCCCGTCCGGGGCGACGATGCCCAGCCGGATGTGGCGCGCCTCGCCCACGCTGTTTTCGTGGGAGTGGTTCATCGCGCCCGGGTGAAAGGCGGTGATCTGGTTGTCATCGAGATCGGTGGTGATGAAGGCCTGGGCAGTGTAGGTGCCGGGAATGAGCCGCACGTGGGTCGTTTCCAGCCCCAAGGCTTCCAGCCGCGCCCGATAGGGGGCGAAGTCTTCGCCCACCGCCGCCATGATCACCGGTTCGCCGCCCAGCAACTTCAGGTTGTAGGCGATGTTTCCGGCACAACCGCCGAACTCGCGCCGCATGTCCGGCACCAGGAAAGAGACGTTAAGGATGTGGATCTTGTCCGGCAGGATGTGGTTCCGGAAACGGTCGCGGAACACCATGATGTGGTCGTAGGCGAGGGAGCCGCAGATCAGCGTGCGCATCGTGTCGTGGCCGTGGCGAGAAGCGTCAAGTTTAGCGCATTCCCTGTCACGGAAAAATCACGGGCAGTTCATCGTTTCTTCGCTCAGTGCTGCGAGAGTGCACGCCATGAAACGGCGCGCATGGATCTGGTGGCTGCTGCCATTGACGCTCTACAGCGAACAGGCGCTGGCCTGGGGGCTGGCAACCCACCTCTACTTCGCCCAGCTCTTGGTGTGGGCGGTGCCGCTGGCCGATTCCCGTTTGCGCCGCGCGGTGCGCCGACTGCCCCGGCTGCTTCTGGCTGGGGCGTGTCTACCTGATCTCACTCTGGTGGCGGGGCGGCTTACCGGCTTCGCCACGAGTCATGAATGGCGCTTTGCCTGGCGTCTCATGGAAAAAGCGGCGAGCGACGAGGAGCGGGCGCTGGCCGTGGGTTATGCCAGCCACCTGTTTGTGGACGTGCTCGCCCATAATCATTTCGTGCCCGCCCACGAAGCCCTGTGGCTCAAGGTGCCGGTCCTCACCCACGCCGTGGCCGAATGGGTGATGGATGCCCACGTGGCTTGCCAGCTGTTCGCGTATCCCCAAGTGATACTGGATGCAGAGGCGGCCCGCATCGTCCCCTTCGTCGCACGCCACTTCGCTTGCTCCTCGGCCGAGGCTGCGCGGGGTGTGAAACGTCTGTCCCAGGCCAGTGGGCTGCTCTACGGCAGCCGCCTGCATCGCTTGCTGGGCCTGGGTGCGCGGGCGCTCGATCGTTGCCTAGCGCGTCGTTGCGACCATTACGTGGCTGAGATCACTGCGCGCTTGCCCGAGATCAACCGGCTGTTGGCGGGCGAGGCGCCCAACTGGCGCGCCGATCTGCCCTGCCCGGTGCGCACGGCCCACTTGGCCGGGCTTGGTTACGAGCGCCTGCGCGGGCCCCTGCCGTTACCGAAGAGTCTGTTTGGTTAACGACATCGACTTTCTGTTGTCGCTACACAACCGCATCGCCTCGCACGTGGCTATTGAGCGTTACGTAAGTCGTTGACAGGCTGCGTAAGTCAAACGTCATTCCCGCGAAAGCGGGAATCCAGGGTATTCCTCGCCATATTCCTGGGTCCCCGCTTTCGCGGGGACGACACAAAGGTGTCACCCATTTACGTAATGCTCAATAGTCATAAGCCGACTCACGAGGCGATCGACCTACCGTCACAAATGGCAGCGGCTCATGCCACACTCACCTGGCTTTCAGCTTACGCGGGAAGGACGGTGCACGCGTAGCGTGTTCACGCAAGCGGTGGCGACGGTCGCAAGCAGCGATGGGGCTATCCATGGGGTAGCCCGGCGTGGGATAGGCGGTCCACTGCGGCCCCTCGCTTGAGCGTATCCTCGTAAAAAACACGTTAGCCGCGCCGTCATCTCGCGCGCGCTCCAGGTGGCGGCATAGGGGCGGGCGCGCGCCAGCGCCGGGCGCAGGGGGCCGTCGCCCACCAGTACCAAGCGCGCATCAGGACGGCGGGCGCGCAAGGCATCATAGGCGGCGAGAAGCAACGGCAGGTTTTTTTCCGGGGCGAGCCGCCCCACGTAAAGCACCACCGGCGTATCCGGGCGGGCACCCCAGCTCGCGCGCAGCGCGTCGCTGCGCCGTTGCGGTGTGAATAGCTGGGTATCGACGCCCCGCGCCAAGACGTTGAGCCGGCGGAAGCCCAGCTGGCTCAGCTCGCGGCGCATGGCCTTGGTGGGCACCAGCGTGAGAGCGGTGCGGTTGTGAAAGTGGCGCAGATAGGCTTCGATGGGACGCTTAAGCCAACCGAAGCCGTAGTGGCGACTATAGATATGGAAATTGGTATGGAAGCTCGAAGTGACCGGCACGCCCAGGGCCCGGGCCGCCTTTAGCGCCGACCAACCCAAGGGGCCTTCCGTGGTGATATGCACCAGATCGGGCCGCCGCGCCCGCCATAGGCGCTTAAGCCGCGTCCCCGCCGGCAGGCCGATACGCAGCTCGTCATAGCGGGGGAGGGGCAAGCCGGGGGTGAGGACTTCTTCCAGACTCTGCGTGTCACTGGGCACATCCGCTGGATGCTGACGCGGACGTATCAGCTGCACCCCATGGCCCCGCCGGCGCAAGCCGTCCACCAACCGGCCGACTGTCATGGCCACGCCATTGATTTCCGGCGGGTACGTTTCGGTGACCCATGCCAGGTGGAGCCGGTGCGGGGGGCGCGAGACCGGGAGCGAATCGGCGAACTCAAGACCATCCATGGGCTGCCATGCTGCGCGCTTCCTGCGACAGCCAGGTGACGATGCCATGACCGGGTTGTGACGGAGAGTCTTTTCTGGGCACCCTTGAAATCCCCGCGCTTTCACCCATATTGGTGGTAACCGGCAAAACAGAGCTGCCGGAAATCGTTCACCAACCAAGGAGAGTTCCCATGGCAAACATTACCCGTTACGACCCGTTCAACCTGGACAGCGTGTTCGACGATTTCTTCAAGGGCTTTCTGGTGCGGCCCATGGCATTGGAGGGCGTGCCCAAGGCGCCCGAGATCAAGATGGACGTGACTGAGAACGACAAGGCCTACACCGTGAAGGCCGAGATTCCTGGTGTGAAGAAGGAGGACATCCACGTGTCCGTCGACGGCAACACCGTGTCCATCAGTGCCGAGGTCAAGAAGGAGTCCGAGGAGAAGGAAGGCGAGAAGGTGCTACGTTCCGAGCGGTACTTCGGGCGTGTGGCGCGTTCCTTCAGCCTGGGGTCCGACATCGACGAAGCCAATGCCACGGCTAAGTACACCGATGGCGTGCTGGAGCTTGTGCTGCCTAAGAAGGCGGCGAGCAGCGCGAAGCGGCTCACCATCAGCTGACGGCAACCGAAGAGGGTGGTGCAAGGGCGGCCCAGGGCGAAGCCGGGCCGCCCTTTTTCGTGGGCGCCGCGGGCTGTAGAATGGCGCCCGCGTTTCACCTGAATCGAGGCCTATTATGTCCGCCACGCCTTCCACTGCCGCCGCCAAGGCTGAACTGCTGTCCGAGGCGCTACCTTTCATCCAGAGCTTTTTCGACAAGACCATCGTCATCAAGTACGGCGGCAACGCGATGACGGAAGAGCGGCTCAAGGAGAGCTTCGCCCGTGACGTGGTGTTGCTCAAGCTGGTGGGCATGAATCCGGTGATCGTCCACGGCGGTGGCCCGCAGATCGGAGACATGCTCAAGCGTATCGGCAAGCAGAGCGAATTCATTCAAGGCATGCGTGTCACGGATGCGGAGACCATGGACGTGGTGGAAATGGTGCTCGGCGGCTTGGTCAACAAAAGCATCGTCACCCTCATCAACCGTCATGGCGGCAAGGCGGTGGGACTCACCGGCAAGGACGGCTGGATGATTCGTGCGCGGCGCATGCGGCTGCCCAGCCAGGAGAAGGCGGGAGAATTCGTGGACATCGGCCAGGTGGGGGAGGTGGCAGCCATCGATCCCGCACTGGTGGCGCTGCTCGATTCCCAGGATTTCATTCCGGTCATCGCCCCCATCGGGGTCGGCGAGGACGGCGCAGCCTACAACATCAACGCCGATCTGGTGGCAGGCAAGCTAGCGGAAACCCTGCGCGCCGAGAAGCTGATCCTGATGACCAACACGCCGGGGGTGCTGGACAAGCAAGGTGGCCTACTCTCCGAACTGGACGCAGAACAGGTGCGCGCCCTGATCGAGGATGGCACCATCTCCGGCGGCATGCTGCCCAAGGTCAACTGTGCGCTGCAGGCCGTGCGCAATGGGGTGAAAGCGAGCCACATCATCGACGGCCGCGTGGAGCATGCCCTGCTGCTGGAGATCCTCACCAGCGAGGGTGTGGGCACTCTGATCAAGCGCGCCTGATGCGTGCCGCGCCAGTCTGGGTGTTCGACCTGGACAACACGCTGCACGACGCGACCCCGCACATCTTTCCCCACATCAACCGCGCCATGACCCGGTATCTGATGGAGCATCTGGCCCTGGACGAGGCCGGGGCGAGCGCCCTGCGCCAGCTCTACTGGCAGCGTTACGGAGCGACGCTTTTGGGCCTGGTGCGCCACCATGGCACCGATCCACGTCATTTTCTCTGGCACACGCATCAGTTTCCTGAGCTTTCCACCATGCTGGTGTTCCAACGCGGCCTGCGCCACATGCTGCGCCGCTTACCCGGGCGCAAGGTGGTGTTTTCCAATTCACCGGCCCACTATTCCCGCGCCGTGCTGCGTGCGCTTCGCATTCTCGACGTGTTCGACGCGGTGTTCAGCATCGAGCACACGCGCCTTTCGCCCAAGCCGAGGCTGCGCGGCTTTCTGCATGTGCTGCGTTCCCTCCGTGTGGCGCCCTCACGCTGCATCATGGTGGAGGATAGCCTGGATAACCTGCGCACCGCGCGGCGCCTGGGCATGAAGACGGTGTGGGTGACCGCCAGCCGCAAGAGCCCGCCCTTCGTGGATGCCAGCGTGCGCTCGGTGTTGCAACTGCCACGCGTGCTCAATAAGCTATAGCGCGCATTCAGGGGAGGGGCCATGCCTGCCAAACCAGGCCAGAGAAAAGAACAGATTCTGCAGACGCTGGCAGAAATGCTGCAGAGTCCCGAGCCGGAAAAAATCACCACCGCCGCCCTGGCGGCGCGCCTCGATCTCTCGGAAGCGGCCCTCTATCGGCACTTCGCCAGCAAGGCCCAGATGTTCGAGGGGCTGATCGAGTTCATCGAATCCACCCTGTTCGGCCTGATCAACAAGATCCTTGCCGAGGAAGAACGGGGTGTCGTCCAGCTGGACGCCATCCTCACCCTGTGTCTCGGTTTCGCCGCGAAGAATCCGGGCATGTCACGCGTGCTCATCGGCGATGCCTTGGTGCACGAAAACGAGCGCCTGCAGGCCCGCATCAACCAGCTGGTGGATCGCATCGAAGCAACCCTGCGCCAATGCTTGCGGGTGGCCGCCACACAAGGCGAAATCCAAGGCGACAGCGACGCCAATGCGGTAGCCAATCTAATGATCGCCTTCATTCTCGGCCGCTGGCACCAGTTCGCCAAGAGCGGCTTTAAGCGCGCCCCCCTCGACCATTTCGACGCCCAGAAGCGCTTTCTGCTTTCGGCCTTGCGACCGTACCCCGTTACGGTCGGCGTGAACACGCTGGCTCAAGGACGCTAAGCCACCGCCGCTATTGACGCTACCGCAGTCGTTCGAGGAGGAAGTGCCATGCGAGCCAAAGCCGTTGCCATCAAGCCCGCCACTTGGCTGTCCGTCCTGCTGGTGGGCATCGTCATCGTCTGGGCCGGGCTCGATGACGCCCATGCCGCGCAGCAGCCGCTTGCGCCATTCGAATTGCCACTCACGGGCGCGGCGGTTGGCGACCCTGGAGGCTGAAACCGCGCCCCACTCCGATCGCGCCTGCCACCCCGTCCTTGCCCACGGTGAGGGCGCTCACGGAAAAGCCTCGCCTTCCTTGAGCCGCCCGATAGTTACTATTGAGCTTTACGAAAGTAGTTGACAGGCTATGTAAGTAAGCTGTCATGCCCGCGAAAGCAGGAATCCAGAGTATTCTTGGCCATTTTCCTGGGTGCCCGCTTTCGCGGGGAAGACACAAAGGTGTCACCTCATTACGTAAGGCTCGATAGAGCCCGTGCCGCGCTGCGTGTGGAGCGCCATTGCCACGAACACAAGAATTCACGCCGTCGGGGCCACGGTCCCTGGTGTTTCTCGCTTCCGGCGCTCGCTGCGATCGGCCGGAATGACGGCTGGGGGCGTTTGCACACCCGCCCGTCAGTCCCGCGCAAGGGTGAAGCTGGGTGGCTGTGGCGGAGTCGTGCGGTGTGCCTGGATTCAGGGACGCCTGCGCCGCCCACGGGCTGTGGCGGCCCTACCTGGGGGGCTTTAGGGGCGTGTTGCCGCCGATCGCGTCACTGGCGGTGAGAGCGTGCGGCTACACACGCTACACGCCGGGTCGCGCGGCACGCGTATCGTGCGCCAGCTCATGTCCAATGCGTTGAGGAGCAGCAGTCGGCCGCTGAGCGGCGTGCCGAGGTCCGCCAGCAGCTTGAGCGCTTCCGCCGCTTGGACGGTGCCAATGATGCCCACCAGCGGCGCAAACACGCCGTTTTCCGCGCAGCGCATTTCGTCCGGTTGGCCACCCTCCGGAAACAGGCAGTGATAGCAGGGACTGCTCTCGCGACGGGCATCGAACACCGCAACCTGACCATCGAACCGCACCGCCGCGCCGGAGACCAGGGGCTTGGCCGCTGCCACGCAGGCGCGGTTTACTGCGTGGCGGGTGGCAAAGTTGTCGCTGGCATCCACCACCACGTCGGCGGCGGCCACCAGCCGCTCGAGATCCCCTGCCGCAACCCGCCGGGGCACCGCTTCCACCATGACTTCCGGATTGATGCGCCGGGCGCTCGCCGCCGCCGATTCCGCCTTGTTCTGGCCGATGGCCGCGGTGTCGTGGGCGATCTGGCGCTGCAGATTGGTCAGGTCCACGCGGTCGCCATCACACACCGTGATGCGCCCCACGCCGGCGGCCGCGAGATAGAGCACGACAGGGGAGCCCAGCCCGCCAGCCCCGACCACCAGCGCATGGGCCTCGATGAGGCGCTTTTGTCCCTCGATGCCAAGCTCGTCGAGCAGGATGTGGCGGCTATAGCGCAGCAGCTGGTCGTCGTTCATGGAGAAGGCATCAACGGTAGCTACGCCATTCTTCTGGCGTGTCGTCCCGGTCACCGTGGGGATGGTTCTGCCAGGCTTCCGCGAAGATTTCCTTGGAGACCCGTTCAAGCGGCGGCGGCGCGAGGTTTTCGCACTGGATGGACTCGCAGTAGTAGATGAGAGCGCGCCGGATCTTGCTCAGGATGCTGTTGTCCAGATGGAAGCCTTCGGCTGCGAGCGCGCGCTCCACCTTTTCCAGCGTGTAGTTGGGGATTTCGTAGCGCACCAGCAGGGTGCGCGGGTTGAGTTTTTCCACGACCACCAGGTGGGGCAAGCCTTCCAGCAGCAGCGCCGCCTCGTCCGCCTGCCCGGGTGGAATCTCGGTAAAAACCAGCTGGCGGGTCTTGATGATATCGCCTGCCTGCATGGGCTAAACCTCCGCGCGTCGGCTACGCCCTCAAGCATAGCGCGGCGCGCCCCTTTTGCAAGCCGGTAGAGATTCAGCGCCGCTGCAGGATCTGGATGCCCTTGAGCAGATTGACCGCCTGGTTGAGCTGGTAGTCGTTCTTGGGCGCGATGTCTTGCGCGTCGGACTTTTCGTCCTTGCCCTTCTCTGGCTTCGGCGCCTGCAGCTTGATGGGCTCGGGTTTGGGCGCCGGTTCCTTGTCATTGGCGAGATGGCGCTCCAGATCCGCCTCGCGCACGCCCAGCGCTTGCTTGTCGGCCTCGCTGATGGTGGCTTCCTCCACCACGATGTCGGGGGTGATGCCTTTGGCTTGAATGGAGGTGCCGCTGGGGGTGTAGTAGCGCGCGGTGGTGAGCTTGATAGCGGTGCCGTTGCCCAAGGGTAGGATGGTCTGCACCGAGCCCTTGCCGAAGGTTTGGGTACCGAGAATGATGGCGCGTTTGTGGTCCTGCAGCGCGCCCGCGACGATTTCCGAGGCGGAGGCTGAACCACCGTTGACGAGCACGATCATGGGCACGCTCTTGACCCAGCCGGGGAGCTTTTTCATGTAGTCGTCCTGGTTGGGACGCAGGTAGAACTCACGGCTGGCGGTGAGCCGCATCTTGGCGTCTTCCGTGCGGCCGTCGGTATAGACCACCAGCACATCCTTGGGCAGGAAGGCCGCAGACACCGCCACCGCGCCATTCAACAGCCCCCCCGGATTGTTGCGCAGATCCAGCACCAAGCCCTTGAGGGGTTCTTTGTTCTGCTTGGCAAGCCCGTCCAGCGCGCCTACCAGATCCTCGCCCGTGTGGTCCTGGAACTGGGTGATGCGCACGAATCCATAGCCCGGTTCCATTAGCTTCCACTTCACGCTCTTGATCTGGATCACGGCGCGCGTCAGGGTGACGACGATGGGCTTGTTCTCGCCCTTGCGCAGAATGGTCAGGGTGATACGCGTGCCAGGCTTGCCGCGCATGCGCTTGACGGCGTCATTGAGGGACATGCCCTTCACCGGCGTGTCGTCCAGCTTGATGATCAGGTCGCCAGCCTTGATTCCGGCCTGGAAGGCGGGTGTGTCTTCAATGGGCGAGATCACCTTCACGAAGCCGTCTTCCATGCCGACCTCGATGCCCAGTCCACCGAACTGGCCCTGGGTGGAGACCTGCAGGTCCTTGAACGCGTCGGCATCGAGGTAGGCGGAATGGGGATCAAGCCCGGCGAGCATGCCATTGATGGCCGAGGCGATGAGTTTCTTATCCTCGACCGGCTCCACGTAGTCGCTCTTGATCTTGCCGAATACTTCGGCGAAGGTGCGCAGCTCCTCCACCGGCAGCGGGCCGGCGGCATCCTTGTCGGCGATGGCCGAATAATGCAGGCCCAGCGCCACGCCGATGAGGACGCCGAAGGCAATGAGAACTAGATGGTGCAGTTTGCCGCGCATGTTCAGTTTGACTCCCAGCTCGTCGTCAAGAAATCCGTTCCGCCATGGTCAGCGCCGGCCGACCCATTGCAGGGGATCGACTGGTTTGCCCTGGAAACGAACTTCGAAGTATAAACCGCTTTCTCCCTGGCCGCCGCTATCGCCCGCGGCACTCACCACTTCCCCTTGCGCTACGGGGTCCCCCACCTGCTTGTAGATGGACTGGTTGTGGCCATACAGGCTCATGTAGCCGTCGCCGTGATCGATGATGAGCAGGTTGCCGAAGCCGCGCAGCCAGTCGGCGAACACGACCCGGCCGGCGGCCAGCGCCTTGACTGGGCTGCCTTCCGGGGCGCGTATGAATACGCCTTTCCAGGGTATGCCGGTCTCGGCACGGGGTGCGCCGAAGCGGTTGGTCACCTCGCCGCTCACCGGCAGCCTCAGGGCGCCCTTGAGGCGCGCGAATGCGCCGTCCTCGGCCGCTGGCGGTTGCGGCCGCGCCTCCCCCTTGGGCGCGCGGGGCGGGGCCGGGCGCGGCTTGGCCATCGCGCGCGCCAGCTTCTCGATCAGGCGGGTGAGCCGTTTTTCGTCCTGTTCCAGGCGTTGCACCTGCTGACGGCGCGCCGTGATTTCCTTGGTCAGGCGCGCCAGCATTGCCCGGCGTTTGGCCGCTTCCCGCGTGAGCTCGAGACGCTTCGCGCGCTGTTCAGCTTCTAGCCGGGCGAGCGTCTGGCTCTTGTCCCGGGTTTGCTGGGCCAGCGCCTTTGCCGCGGCGAGATCGGCCCGCAATGCGGCGATGAGCTGGGCGCGCGCGCGCGCGATGTGATCCAGGTATTCCAGGTCCCGTGCGATCTGGTTGGGGTCTTGCTGGTTGAAGAGCAGACGCAGTGCATCCTGGCCGCCGCTTTGATACTGCTCCACCAAAAGCTCGGCCAGCTCGCGACGCTGCGCCTCGATGCGGCTTGCAAGCTCGGCCGCCTGGCGCTGGCTGGCGGCAAGCTCGCGATTGACCTGGGCGAGCGCCTCGCCCAGGTCATATAGGCGCCGGTTCAAGTCGCTGATGGCCCGCTCGGACTGGCGCAGTTCGTCCAGTACATCGGCCTTGTTGCCTTCGGCATTTTCGATTTCCCGTTTGAGTTCTTTGATCTGCCCTTGCAGCGCCTTGAGTTCACGCGCCTTTTCCGCGGGCGATTGCGCCGCGTGGACCACGCCCAGAACGGCGCAGAGCAGGATGAGGGAGGCGCACGCATGCGCCGTCCGCTTCATGCCTCGACGAACTCGACCAGCGGGTGCCCCGTCATCTCGGAAGGTTGGGGCAAGCCCATCATCCTGAGTAGGGTGGGGGCCACGTCTTCCAGGGCGCCGGTATCGGCGAGGCGGGCCTGACGGTGGCCGATGTAGATGAGAGGCACTAGGCTCATGGTGTGGGCGGTATGGGCCTGGCGCGTGGTCTCGTCAAGCATGCGCTCGGCATTGCCATGGTCGGCGGTGATGAGCACCTCACCGCCGCGTGCGAGCTGCGCCTGTACCACACGGCCGAGGCAGGTATCGATGGTTTCGATGGCCTTGATGGCGGCGCCCAGGTTGCCCGTGTGCCCCACCATGTCGGCATTGGCGTAGTTGCAGATGATGGCGTCGTACTTGCCGCTGGCGATGGCAGCCACCAGCCGGTCGGTAACCTCCGGCGCGCTCATTTCCGGCTTGAGGTCGTAGGTGGGCACATCGGGCGAAGGCACCAGGATGCGGTCCTCGCCGGGATAGACTTTTTCTTCGCCGCCGTTGAAAAAGAAAGTGACATGCGCGTATTTTTCCGTCTCGGCGATGCGTAGCTGCTTAAGACCCAGGCTGGCGATGTATTCACCGAAGCCATTGCGCAGCTGTTCCGGCGGGAAGGCCACCGGCACGTCGAAGTCGTCGCTGTAGCCGGTGAGGGTGACGATGGCGGCCAGTTGCGGCCGGTATTCACGTTCGAAGCCGTCGAAGTCGTCCTCGACGAAGGTGCGAGTGAGCTGGCGCGCGCGGTCGGAGCGGAAATTCATGAACACCACCACGTCGCCGTCTTCCATGCGTACCGGCTGTTCACCTTCCGGCAGGATGGCGGTGGCCTTGACGAATTCATCGGTCTCGCCCCGGTCGTAGGCCATCTGCAGCCCTTCCAGGGCGCTGGTGGCCACGTATTCCGCCTTGCCTTGGGTGAGCAGGTCATAGGCGGCCTTGACGCGCTGCCAGCGACGGTCGCGATCCATGGGATAGTAGCGGCCGATGAGGGAAGCGATGCGGCCGGTTTTTAGTTCGCGGATTTTTTGCTCCAGCTTCATGATGGAGGGTCCGGCACTCTTGGGCGGCGTATCGCGGCCATCGGTGAACACGTGCAGGTAAACCTTGGACAGACCGCGTCGCGCGGCGAGCTCCAACATGGCATGGATGTGGCGCTCGTGGCTGTGCACCCCGCCTTCCGACAGAAGCCCCAGGATGTGTAAGGCATGGTTGCCGCGCTTGGCCGTCTCCGCGGCGTTGACCAGGGCGGGATTGTCGAAGAAGTGGCCGGAGTCGATGGCGCGGTTGATGCGGGTAAACTCCTGATAGACCACCCGCCCTGCACCCAAGTTGAGGTGGCCCACCTCCGAGTTGCCCATCTGCCCAGCGGGCAGGCCCACCTGGGCTTCCGAGGCGTGGATCAGGGTGTGCGGATGATTGAGCCAGAAGCGTTCCCAGTTGGGTTTTTTCGCTTGGAAAATGGCATTGTCGGCGCCATTGGCCCGGCAGCCGAAACCATCGAGAATGACGAGGAGGACGGGGGTGACGTTCATGCGCGAAAAGAGGATTTTTCTGGATTGTCTGCGAAAAAAGATTGCATAATTTTAGTATATTTTGATAATGAGCGCACTGGCATGGTTCCATTGGGTTGGGCGCAGGCGCATGCGCGCGGCGCCATTTTCGATCTGGAGTGAGATGGCATGACGGCATCAGGGTCCTTCAATCTGGAACACGTGGAGCTGATTGACAAGGATGAGCACATCGAGCAGGCCTCCCGCGCCATGAAGGCAATGTCCCATCCGCTGCGCCTGAAGATCCTCTGTGTCCTTGGGGACCGGGAGATCTCGGTGCAGGAGATCGTGGATGCGGTGGGCACTTCCCAAAGCAACATTTCCCAGCATCTGGCCATTTTGCGCGACAAGGGCGTGCTGCGCACCCGCAAGGACGCCAACCGGGTCTACTACCGGGTGGGGGACACGCGCACCCTCAAGCTCATCAGCATGATGCGCGACGTGTTTTGCGGTTTCGCGAAATGAACTCGACGGGCTCGCTAGCGGGCCCGTCCTCCTTATGGTCTCGACCCCTTTGACCAAATATTAGCATCTGCTAATATTCATGTTTTTGGAGTGCTCATGCCCATGCGCCTCTTTTTAGCCTTGTTTTTCTGGCTCGTCCTGCCGCTGGCGGCGCGCGCTGCCCTGCCGTTTCCGGTGGGCACGGTGGATTTTCGCGAGGTGGACGAGACCTATGTCGCCGAGGGCATCGTGGAAGCCGTGAAGCAGTCCACGGTGGCGGCCCAGATCACGGGGCGCATCGTCGAGCTCAACTTCGACGTGGGCGATTATGTGAAGCAGGGTCAGGTGATCGCGCGCATCGATGAAAGCGTGGTGGGCGCGCAAGCAGCGGGCAGCGAGGCGCAAGTGGCCCAGGCGCGTGCCCTGCTGGAAAACGCCAAGGCCAATTACGAGCGGGCGCGCCAGCTGTTCGAGCAGAAATTCATCAGCCAGGCGGCGCTGGACAAGGCCGTCGCGGACTACCGTGCCGCCCAGGCCCAGGCCTCGGCGGCGCTGGCCGGAGCCGGCGCGGCGGGCGCTACACGGCGCTTTGCCACCCTGGTGGCGCCTTATAGCGGGGTGGTGTCGGCGCGCCACGTGGAGGTGGGCGAGATGGCGCTGCCGGGCAAACCCATCATGACCGGCTTCGATCCCAAGGATCTGCGCGTGGAAGTCTCGGTGCCCGAGTACAAGGTACCGGCGGTGCGGGCCCTGTCCCGCGCCACGGTGGAGATTCCGGCCATCCGCAAGTGGGTGAAGGCCACCCAGATCACCATCCTGCCGGCGGCCGACATGCGTACCCACACCACCCGTGTGCGCTTGGATTTGCCGCCGGATTCTCGCGAGATCTACCCTGGCATGTTTGCGCGCGCCCACTTCGCCGTGGGCCGCGCCAAGAAGCTGTTGGTGCCAGCCCAGGCTGTGCTGCGCCGCAGCGAGTTGACCGCGGTGTATGTGGTGGATGCCAAGGATCGCCTCACGCTGCGCCAGATACGCCTGGGTGAGGCGGCAGGCGAAGGGTGGATGGAAGTCCTCGCGGGCCTGATGCCGGGCGAGAAGGTGGCGCTGGATCCGGTTGCCGCGGGTATCTATCTCAAATCCGGGAGGCGCAAGGACTGACGCAGGCGGCTGAGGCTACGGCCCCGCCATTCGTCACGCCTGGAACATGACCATGGGCATCTCCGGACGCATCGCCAAGACTTTCCTCACTTCCCAGCTCACGCCCCTGATCGCCCTGATGGCGGCGCTTTTGGGCCTGTTTGCCATTCTGGTCACGCCCCGCGAAGAGGAACCCCAGATCAACGTGACCATGGCCAACGTGTTCATTCCCTTCCCGGGTGCTTCGGCCAAGGATGTGGAAAGCCTGGTGGCCACACCCGCAGAACAGGTGCTGTCCCAGATCGCCGGCATCGACCACGTCTATTCCGTGTCGCGCCCGGGGATGGCAATTCTCACCGTGCAGTACAAGGTGGGCGAGGACCGCATCGCCGCGCTGGTCCGCCTCTACGACACCATCCAGGCCAACCGCGATTGGGTTTCGCCCAATCTGGGCGTGGGCGAGCCCATCATCAAGCCGGTCGGCATCGACGATGTGCCCATCGTCAGCCTCACCCTGTGGACCGACGATCCCCAGCGCGCCGCCTTCGATTTGGCCAAGGTGGCCCACGCCACCGAGATCGAGCTCAAGCGCATTCCGGGCACGCGCGAGGTGAAGACCATCGGCGGCCCTGGCCATACGGTGCGCGTGATCATGGATGCGGAACGCATGAATGCCCATTCGGTCTCCGCCCAGGACATCCGCGATGCACTCAAGCTCAGCAACGCCTCGCAGCCTTCCGGCACCCTGATATCCAACAACCAGGAACTTCTGGTTCAGACCGGCACCTTCCTCTCCAGTGCCAAGGACGTGAAGAGCCTGGTGGTGGGCGTGCACGAGGGTAAGCCGGTCTTCCTGGAAGACGTGGCCACCGTGGTGGATGGCCCGGATCAGCCCAGCCGCTATGTTTGGCTTGGCACCGGCCCGGCCGCGGCCGAAAAGGGCATTACGCTGGCGGGTGAATTTCCGGCGGTAACCATCGCCGTATCCAAGAAGCCGGGCGAGAACGCCGTGAACATCGCCGACAAGGTGATCGCGCGCATGGAAAGCCTCAAGGGAACGGTGATTCCGGAGGGCGTCAAGGTCACCGTGACCCGCAACTATGGCGTCACCGCCAATGACAAATCCAAGCAGCTCATCGGCAAGCTCTTGTTTGCCACCGCCTTCGTGGTCGCCCTGGTGTTCTTCGCCCTGGGGCGGCGTGAGGCGTTGATCGTGGGTGTGGCGGTGCTGCTCACATTGGCCGCGACCCTGTTTGCTTCCTGGGCCTGGGGCTTCACCCTCAACCGCGTCTCCCTGTTCGCGCTCATCTTCTCCATCGGCATCCTAGTGGACGATGCCATCGTGGTGGTGGAAAACATACACCGCCGGCGCCTGCTCGAGCCTCAAAAGAGCTGGCTGGACGTGATTCCAGAGGCGGTGGACGAAGTGGGCGGCCCCACCATCCTAGCCACGCTGACCGTCATCGCCGCGCTGCTGCCCATGGCCTTCGTCACCGGGCTAATGGGCCCCTACATGAGTCCCATCCCCATCAATGCCAGTATCGGCATGCTGATCTCCCTGGCGGTGGCCTTCATCGTCACGCCCTGGCTCACCCTCAAGGTGCTAGGCGGGCACAAGCCGGCCCAGCACGGGCCAAGCCCCCTGGAGGCGCGCCTCACCCACTGGTTCGAGATGCGGCTTACGCCTTTTTTGAATGGCGCGGCTGGGGCACCGCGGCGGCGCAAGCTGTTCATTGGCGTGCTGCTCGCGATCGCGCTTTCCGTATCGCTGGCGGTGTTCAAGATCGTCATCTTGAAGATGCTGCCCTTCGACAACAAGTCGGAGTTCCAGGTGGTGGTGGACATGCCAGTTGGCACACCCCTGGAACAGACCGCGCGTGTGTTGCACGAGCTGGGCGCGTACCTAGCGACCGTGCCGGAGGTGACGGATTACCAAGCCTATGCTGGCACTGCCTCGCCCATCAACTTCAACGGTTTGGTGCGCCAGTATTACCTGCGATCGGGGCCCGAGGTGGGGGACATCCAGGTCAATTTGCAGGATAAACACAAGCGCAGCCGCAAGTCCCATGAGATCGCCGTCAGCGTGCACGAGGCGATTCAGAAGATCGCGGCGCGCCATGGTGCCAACGTGAAGATCGTGGAAGTGCCGCCTGGCCCCCCAGTGCTCTCGCCCATCGTGGCGGAAGTCTATGGCCCGGACTACAACGGACAAATGGCCGTGGCGAAACGGGTGCGCGCTGCCTTCGAGAAAACCCCAGACATCACCAGCATCGACGACAGCGTGGACGAGGACGCACCCAAGCTGGTGCTGCGCGTGTTGCAGAGCAAGGCCGCATTGAAGGGCGTGGCGCAGGAAGACGTGGTGACAGTGATGAAGATGGGGTTGGCCGGCGAGGACGTGACACCCATCCACACGGGCGATTCCAAGTTCGAGATCCCGGTGCGAGTAACCCTCGCGCCGGAACGCCAGCATAGCCTAGACGAGCTGCTCAAGCTGAGTGTGCGTGCACGCGATGGTACCCTGGTCCCCTTGTCGGAGCTGGTGGAGGTGATGCCCACCGAGCGGGAAAAGGTGATCTACCACAAGGATCTGTTGCCCGTGGTGTACGTAGTGGGCGACATGATCGGCGGCCCCGACAGCCCCCTCTATGGCTTGTTCGCCATCAAGTCGGCCCTGACTGGGCTCAAGCTGCCGCAAGGCGGGGAGCTCGCCCATTACTTCATTCGCCAGCCGCCCGATCCCTACGCCGGTTACGCCGTGAAATGGGATGGCGAATGGCAGGTCACCTACGAAACCTTCCGCGACATGGGCATTGCTTACGCGGTGGGGTTGGTGTTGATCTATCTTTTGGTGGTGGCCCAGTTCGGCTCTTATCTCGTGCCCCTCATCATCATGGCGCCCATTCCCCTAACCATCATCGGCGTCATGCCCGGCCATGCCCTGCTGGGCGCCCAGTTCACCGCCACCTCGATGATTGGCATGATCGCCCTGGCGGGCATCATCGTGCGCAACTCCATCTTGCTGGTGGATTTCGTCAACATGCACGTGGCCCAGGGCATGGATCTGCAGAAGGCGGTGATCCTGTCTGGCGCGACGCGTGCCAAGCCCATCATCCTCACTGGGCTTGCCGCCATGCTGGGCGCTTTCTTCATCCTGGACGACCCCATCTTCAACGGCCTGGCTATCGCCCTCATCTTCGGTGTGTTCGTGTCCACGTTGTTGACGTTGGCGGTCATCCCGGTGCTCTATTATGCGATGCTGCACAAGAAATTTCCCACAAGCCAAGGAGAAGTGAAATGACGGTTAATCGTTGGGTTCGAGTCATCGCTGGGTTGTTCATCATGCTATCGCTGGCACTGGCCCACTTTAGCGGCCAGGTGGACATGACGCAGGTGAGCTGGCTGTGGTTCACCGCCTTCGTCGGCCTGAATCTGTTCCAGAGTGGGTTTACCAAGTTCTGTCCCCTGGACAACATCCTCAAGGCTCTGGGCGTCAAAGAGGGCGAGTGCGCGTAGCCGAAACGGGGTAGTGCCTGCGTCATCGGAGAGAATCGTGGAATTCGTTCGTCAGAATTTCCTGCTCATCGCGGTGGTCTTGGTGAGCGGGCTGATGCTCATTTGGCCGCTGTTGCGCGGCGGGCGTGGCCGGCAGGTGGAACCGCAGGAAGCCGTGCTCAAGATGAACCACGAAGACGCGCTGGTGCTGGATGTGCGCGAACCCAACGAGTTCGCCCAAGGGCACATTCCTCGCGCGCGTCACATTCCTCTTGGGGAGCTGGCGCGCCGGCTCAATGAATTGGATAAATTCAAAGACAAGCCGATCATCGTCGCTTGTCGCAGTGGCCATCGTTCGGCCGGCGCGTGTGGCATCCTGGCGCGCAACGGCTTCCAGAACGTTTATAACCTCGCTGGCGGCATGATCGCCTGGGAGGCCGCCAATCTACCCGTGGAGAAATGAAATGGCCAAAGTCGTCATGTACTGTACCGCCGTCTGTCCCTATTGCAACATGGCGGAGAAACTGCTCACCCGCAAAGGGGTGACGCAGCTCGAGAAAATCCGCGTTGATCTCGATCCCGCCCGACGCGAGGAAATGATGGCTCGCACGGGTCGGCGCACTGTACCCCAGATCTACATCGACGATTATCACGTGGGCGGCTTCGACGATTTGTCGGCGCTCGACCAGGAAGGCAAGCTCGATCCCCTGCTGGCGCGCTGAGCGCGGGATCGGCGCCGCGTGTAAAATGCGCGGCTTATCAAGCCGCGGGCGCACGCGGCCGGGCACAACCAATCGGGAGCATCCATGAGCGAGCCACAACAACCCCTGTTCACCATCGAGAAGATTTACGTGAAGGATCTCTCGGTGGAAGTGCCCAACGCACCGGCCATCTTCTTGGAGCGCGAGGCGCCCAAGATCGACGTGCAGATGAACACCCAGGGCGGCCCCATCGGCGAGGACGTCTATCAGGTGCTGCTCACGGTCACTGTTTCCGCCACGGTGGGAGAACGCACCATGTTCCTCGTGGAGGCTGCGCAAGGAGGCATCTTCCGC
This sequence comes from Thiobacter sp. AK1, assembly GCF_039822265.1. Classification (NCBI taxonomy): domain Bacteria; kingdom Pseudomonadati; phylum Pseudomonadota; class Betaproteobacteria; order Burkholderiales; family Thiobacteraceae; genus Thiobacter; species Thiobacter aerophilus. The sequence continues at coordinate 98,352 of NZ_JBAJEX010000004.1, read as the reverse complement.
ATCGCCGGCGTGCCCGTGGAACAGATGGAGCTGGTGCTTGGCATCACCTGCCCCAATCTCCTGTTCCCCTACGTGCGAGAAACCATTTCCGACGCCGTCAGCCGCGCCGGCTTCATGCCGCTTTATCTCAACCCGGTGAATTTCGAGGCGATCTACGCCCAGCGCATGCAGGCGGCGCAGGCCCAGATGCCCAACGCGCAGGCCGAGGCGACTCGGCCCAACTGACATGGCCTGCGGTTTTCGGCTGGCGGTGTGGGTGGTCGTGCTGGGGCTGGCGAGCCCCGCATTGGCGGTGGAATATCGTTCGGTGGCGGTCAATGCGGCGATTCTCTACGACGCGCCCTCCACCCAGGCACGCAAGCTCTATCTGCTGTCGCGCGACTATCCGGTGGAAATCGTTGTCACCCTGGACAAATGGGTGAAAGTGCGCGATGCCACCGGCTCGCTGGCCTGGGTGGAAAGCAGCCGGCTCTCCCCGCGGCGTACCGTGCTGGTGACCGCGCCCCAGGTCGAGGTGCGTCAGGCACCGCAGCCCAGTGCGCCGGTGGTGTTCCAGGCGGAGAAGGACGTGGTCTTGGAACTGACGGAATTCACCGGCAATGGCTGGGTCCGGGTGCGCCACCGCGATGGCCAGAGCGGCTATGTGCCGATGAACCAGGTGTGGGGACTGTGACGCGGCGATGAAGATCACCATCCTGGGGGCGGGCGCCTGGGGCAGTGCGCTCGCCATCAGCTTGGCGCGCGGCCACGAGATCACCCTGTGGTCGCGGGACGCCGCGCACCTCGCGGAAATCGCCCGCACGCGACGCAACGAGCGCTATCTACCGGGCTTCGAGCTGCCCGCAGCGGTGTCTATCGAACCGGAACTGGCGCGGGCGCTCAGCGGTGCTCACCTGGTGCTGGTGGTGGTTCCCACCGCCGGTTTTCGTGCCACCCTGCGCCAGCTCGCCGCCTGCGACATCGGCGTGCCGGTGATCTGGGCCGCCAAGGGCTTCGAACCGGATACGGCCAAGCTATTGCACCAGGTGGCGCAAGAGGAACTGCCGGGGGGAATCGAACGGGGCGTGTTGTCTGGCCCCAGCTTCGCCCACGAAGTGGCCCAGGGGCTGCCCTGCGCCCTCACTTTCGCCGCGCGCGAGCCGGCGTTCGCCCACCACACGGCGGTGGCACTCAATCATAACCGCATGCGCGTCTATTCCACCACCGATGTGATCGGCGTCGAGTTGGGAGGGGCGGTGAAGAATGTGATGGCCATCGCCGCCGGCATTTCCGATGGCATGGGTTTCGGCCATAACGCCCGGGCGGCGCTGATCACCCGCGGCCTGGCGGAAATGACCCGACTCGGACTGTGCCTGGGTGGGCGGCTGGAAACCTTCATGGGGCTTGCCGGTGTGGGCGATCTCATCCTCACTTGTACCGGGGATCTCTCGCGCAACCGCACCGTGGGCAAGCAGCTTGCCGCAGGGCGCGATCTCGCCACCATCCTGGGCGAGCTGGGTCACACCGCGGAAGGCGTGCACACCTGCGCCGAGGTGCTGAAGAAGGCGCGCCAACTGGGCATCGAAATGCCCATCAGCCAGCAGGTCTACCGCGTGATGTTCGAAGGTCTCTCCCCGCGCCAAGCGGTGGAAGACCTGCTTTCCCGGGAACCCAAAGCGGAGTATCGTTCCGCCTGATTCCGCCCCCGGCTCCGGGCGGCGGCGCAGCCAGGGAGGCGCCATGACCAAGTTCGAGTTCGCCATCCGTACCCGGGCCGGGCAGCGGGTGGACCGCATCGTCATTCAGGCCCAGGATCGGGAAACGGCCAAGCGGCGTCTACGTCAGATGTATCACCATTGCGAGATCCTGGAATGCCGCGAAAGCGCTGTCGATCTGCGCCAGGAGAACCTGGACGTGGAAGGCATCATCAATCTCATCAGCAAGTGAATCCATGAACACCCCAATCTCGCAAGAGTTGCCGACGCCGGGCAACCCGCTGCAGCTTACCGGCAGTGAAACCCTCGTCTGCCCGTGCGGCTGTGGCCGCCCTTACGTGGTCTCCGGTGGCAGCATCCATTATGGCGAACAGCGTGAGGTAGAGTTCGAGCCGGCTTTCGTGAGCCACTCCGAAACCGACCGCCATCTCTGGCTGGCCCTGATCACCGGTCCCTGGCGCGACGACGACGCAGGTGAGTGCTGGGTGTTCGTGCATGGCCTACCCCAGGAAAACGGCGTGGCGGGCCGCATTGAGGACGTCGCCGCCAGCCCCTGGGGCGGCCTACCCTTGGGCGGGCGCGCCATCCCCCGGGAGGAGGTGCTGGCCAATCCCGCCGCCCGCGACTGGGTGTTGGAGCGCTTCAATGAGGTGATGCAGTACCACCCGGACGTGGCACCCTTCATCTATCGTGAGGAGCAGTCGTAAGCGACAGGACCCCAAAGAGCGCCTAACCAGGATCGAGGAGGAGCAAGACATGGGAGCACGCCCAGCCGGAAATCAAGGGCGTGCGGGCGCCCCAGATGCCTGTCGAAGTGCGTCCGCTCATGGTCAACAAGCGGCAGCCACGCGCACAAACGGACGGAGCTGATTCTTCCCCGCGCGCCTGCGTGGCTTGCCCTGTCCTCTGTATTGTTCCACCTGAAGCCGTCGCCAACGAACCATTTTCAGGAAGCATCCATGCCTGCCCAACCCGAAATCACCAACATGGCCTTGTTTTGCGACTTCGAGAACATCGCGCTAGGCGTGCGTGATGCCAACTACGCCCAGTTCGACATCCGCAAGGTGCTGGAGCGCTTGTTGCTCAAGGGCAGCATCGTCGTCAAGAAGGCATATTGCGACTGGGAACGCTACAAGGAGTTCAAGGCGCCCATGCACGAGGCTGCCTTCGAGCTGGTCGAGATTCCCCACGTGCGCCAGTCCGGCAAGAATTCGGCGGATATTCGCATGGTGGTGGATGCGCTCGACTTGTGCTACACCAAGCCCCACGTGGATACCTTCGTCATCATCAGCGGCGATTCGGATTTCTCCCCGCTGGTTTCCAAGCTGCGTGAAAACGACAAATACGTGATCGGCATCGGCGTCAAGGCGGCCACTTCCGATCTACTCGCCGCCAACTGCGATGAATTCATCTTTTACGACGACTTGGTGCGCGAGCAGGAGGCCAAGAAGAAGCGCGGCCGTGCCAAGGGACAGAAAACCGCCCCCGGAGAGAAGACCGCGAGCGGCAAATCCGAAGAGGAACGGCGCCAGGAGGCTCTCGATTTTCTGGTGGAAACCGTCGAGGCCCTGGCTACGGAACGGGGCGGCGAGGAAAAGTTGTGGGGCTCGCTGGTGAAACAGACCATGAAGCGGCGCAAACCGGGCTTCAACGAAGCCTTCTACGGCTACCGCTCGTTCGGTGAGATGGTGGAAGACGCCCAGGCGAAGAAACTTTTGGCGGTGACGCGCGATGAGAAGACCGGCCAGTACATGCTGCGCCTACCCGGTTGAGTGTTTACCGCCCCGGTAGCTGGCGCAGCACGAAAATTTGCTGGGCGATGGGTTCGAACACCGGCGCGAGTTTGTTGCGCAGCAGCGCATTGACCGCCGTGGTGCGGCGCAGGATGTTGTAGGCAACCCATTCGTTGACGCCGGCCAGGGTCAGCATGGCGCGCAGCTCCGATTCGAGGTCGGGCAGCAGCGCTGCCAGCTCGCGTAGGGTAGGCGGCCCATCAGGGTCGGCCAGGAGCGCGTCGGCACGCGCGGCGAGTTCGTGCATCTCCCGCGGCTTGTCCTGCGCCAGGCTGATGGTGGCGAAATAACTGCGCACGCTGTTGAGCAGGGCGCTGACGATTTCATGGGTGCCCGGCCGCTGCATGGCTTCTTCCACCGCGGCAAGAAAAGTCTGCCCCGGCCCCGAGAGCAGGCGGTCGATCTGGGCGGCATAGGGGTTGCCCGCTTCGATCAGCGGCGCGAGCTTTTCGTGCACCGTGGCGTAATCGCAGCGGGCGCGCTTCTGGCCCGGCAGCCGGTCCGGGCGCTGCTCGAGAAAGGCGATGTAATAGGCGCCATGCTGCTTGCCGCGCGCCCAGAGTTTGTTCTGCGCCGCTTCGTCCACCAGATCGAACCACAGCAGGGCGCGCACCGTGTCCATGATGGCCACCACGTTTTCCTCGAACGGGAGATGCTCCACCAGGAATTCGGCGAGGATGGGACCCATTTGGCCGCGCGCCACCGCTTCCTTTTCCAGCATGCAGCGTGCGTTCTCGAGGGTGGGCATGGCCCACCAGGCGCGGCGGGCGATCTCGTCGGTGAGCCCAGGCGCATGGACCACCGCCACCACGGCCTCCGGCTCGCCCAGCTTGAGCAGGGGTTCCAGGTTCTCGTCGCGCATCTGGCCCATACGTGTCCAGCGACGCAGATACACGGGGTAGCCTTCCGGCGAGTCGAGGGCGTGTTCCGCCAGAGTCTGCTTCACCAGCTTGAGATAGGCTTCTTCCCGGGTGTTGGGATGCAGCTTCACCTTGGCCTCGCCCTTCTCGGTGAGGGCGTGCACCGTCATGGTGGACGTGTCGATGCGCACCGCCTGCACGCCGGCGGCGAGCAGCACGTTCAAGCAGAAGGCGTCTTCCTGGCTGAGTTCCGTGGTGGGCATAGGCAAGCCTACAAGTATACCGGAGCGATGGCCTGCCCAATTCAGCAACGGCGTCGCGGTTTTTGCCCTGCGGGCTGTTTGCTAAACTCAGCCGCCCATTATTCGTTCCGAGGAGACGAGCATGATCCAAGCCGGTGACACGCTGCCGGAAGCCACCCTGTTCGAGATGACGCCCGACGGTCCCCAGCCGCTGCAGGTGGGGGCGCTCGCCCGCGGCCGGCGCATCGTGATCTTTGGCCTGCCTGGGGCGTTCACGCCCACTTGTTCCGCCAAGCATCTGCCGGGCTATGTGTCCTTCGCGGATCGGCTCAAGGCCAAGGGCGTCGACGAGATCGTCTGTTTGTCGGTGAACGACGCCTTCGTCATGGGGGCCTGGGGCAAGGAGCAGGGCGCCCAAGGCAAGGTACGCATGCTGGCCGATGGCAATGGCGATTTCTGCCGCGCCTTGGGATTGGAGCTGGATCTGCGTGAGCGGGGCATGGGTGTGCGTTGCCAGCGTTTCTCCATGCTGGTGGAGGACGGGGTCGTGAAGACGCTCAACGTGGAGGCGCCTGGCAAGTTCGAGGTGTCGGATGCCGAAACCATGCTGGCGCAGCTCGACCGGCTCTGACCCAGAAAAGTGCCTGACAGGCGAAGCGCGGACCGTCATTCGCGCGCCGCCGGGAAGCGCTGTGGGCGCGGCTGGGTCGAGGCGTGCGCGCGTCGTGGAGGGATTGACGTCCTGCTTGAGGACCATCGGGCTTTCGGGGCGCGAGAAAGCGGAGGACATGCTGTCCATGAAGAAAGGGGGCGCCGGCTCGACAGCCCAGGCTCGGCCCGTCCAGCCAACTCAGCAGGGTCGTACGCAGTAGCGACCACGACGCGAATCCCTAGAGGCTTGCGTCACCACCGTGATCGAGCGTAAGGTTCGCTGCCCGGAAAGACACCTGTTGCGCGCTCGACTTTCAGAGGTTGCCATTTCTCGGCGTCTGGTCGTTGTCGAAACCAAGCCGTCTTTCCATCGCCTGCAACATCAGCGGCAGAAGTAGCAATGTGAACGTGGTGGCCGTGACGATGCCACCGACGATCACCACGGCGAATGGCCGTTGCGTCTCCGAGCCGATGCCGTGGGAGAGTGCCGCCGGCAGCAGGCCCAGCCCCGCCATGATGGCCGTCATGAGAATGGGGCGCAGGCGCCCCACCGCGCCTTCCACCACGGCCACGCGGAAAGGCATGCCGTTACGCGTCAACTCGAGCACTTGCTCCACCATGATCACGCCGTTTTGCACCGAGATCCCGGCGACAGCGATGAAACCCACGGCGGCCGACACCGACAGGTGCAGACCTGCCAATCCCAAACCCGCGAGGCCCCCGATCAGGGTGAAGGGCACCATGAGTAACACCAATACGGCCAGATGCACCATACGAAAAGCCGCGAACAGCAACACGAAGATCAGCCCCAGGCTGACGGGTACGATGAAGGCCAGACGTTTCATGGCCCGTTGCTGGTTCTCGAACTGTCCACCCCAGGTCATGCGATAGCCGGGTGGCAAATGTACCCGTTGCGCCACCGCGGCCATGGCCTCGGCCACGAAACTGCCCTGATCGCGGCCCAGCAGATTGGCTTTCACCGACACATTGCGGCTGCCCGCTTCGCGACTCACCCGGGAAGCGCCCTGGCGCACCTCGATGGTCGCTACCGAACCCAATGACACCGTGCCAGTGTTGTTGGGCAAGGCCAATGGCAGATTGGCGATGTCGTCCACGGCATCCCGGTAGGGCTTATCCAGGCGGAGGGTGACATTGAAGCGCCGGTCACCTTCGTAGAAGGTGTTTACCACTGCTCCCCCCATCGCGGTCTGTAGCACGCCGTTGGCGGTGGCGATATCGATGCCGTAGCGAGCCAGTCGCTCCCGGTCCAGATGCACGTCCACCTCGGTCTGCCCGCCGATCTTGATTGCGGCGACGTCGGCTGCGCCTGGGATGCCGCTCAGGATGGTCGCGACCTGGTCGCCCTTGTTTTCCAGTACGCCGAGATCGGGGCCGAAGATTTTCACCGCAATCTCGCCCTTCACGCCGCTCAAGGCCTCTTCGACGTTGTCCTGAATCACCTGGGAGAAGTTGGTCGGCACACCGGGAATGGCGTGGATTTTGGCCGTCATATCGGTGATCAGCGCCTCCTTGTCCGGGAAGTGCCATTCATCCTTCGGCTTCAGATCGGCAAGGATCTCGATGTTGTTGGGCCCCTTGGGATCGGTCCCGTCGTCTGGACGGCCCACCTGGCTCACCACATTGTTGATCTCCGGATAGCTTTTGAGGATGGCCCGCACCTGCCGCTCCACCTCTTTGGTCCGCTGCAGTGCCGTCGAGGGCGGCAGCGTGATGGTCAACCAGATGTTGCCTTCATCCAGCTTGGGCAGGAACTCGCTACCCAGCCGAGGCGCTAGACCGATGGATAGCGCGAGCAGCGCCACCGAGGCGCTGCCAATGAGCACGCGGTGCTCGGCGGCCGACGCGAGGAGCCGCCGGTAAGCCTCTTGCATGCGATGTATCCACGGACTGTGCTTCTCGACCAGCCCCTCACCCTTGAGGGCAAACGTGAGTAGCGCGGGCACCAGCGTCAAAGTCAGCAAGATCGCGCCCAGTAGCGCGAAACTAAGGGTGAAGGCCATGGGCGAGAAGATTTTTCCCTCCACCCGCTGGAAGGTAAAGATGGGCAAGAAAGCCAGAATGATGATGGCCTTGGAAAACAGGATGGGATGCCCAAGGCCCACCGCCGTTTGCTTGAGCGTGTGTAAACGCCAGCCGTAACGTTCGTTCTGCCGCTCGGGAATTAGATGCGCCGCGGCCAAGCGGACCATCAGCGCCTCTACCAGTACGACTGCGCTATCGATGATGATGCCGAAGTCCACTGCTCCCAGGGAAATCAGGTTGGCCGACACGCCCCATGCGTCCATGAGAATGAAGGCAAATAGCAACGCCAGCGGGATTACCAGCGCCACGATGGTGGCGGCGCGCCAATCCCGCAGAAATACGATCAAAACCACCAGCACCAGGCTCGCGCCGAGGACCAGGTTTTCGCTCACCGTATGCACGGTGTGTCGGATCAGGTCCGTCCGGTCATAGAAGGGTAGGATGCGCACGCCTGCGGGCAGGCTGCGATTGACTTCCGCCACTTTCTTCTTGAGCGCCGCGACGACCTTGGCCGGGTCTTGACCCTTGGTCATGTTGACGATGCCTTCCACCACATCGTCGCGCGCGTTGAACGCCACGATGCCCGAGCGGGTTCGCTCTCCCACTTCCACCGTGGCGACGTCCCGCACCAAAATTGGTGTGCCATTGACGGTGGCGACGGCCACCCGACCGATGTCGTCCACGGACTCGAAGATGCCGATACCCCGGATCACTAGGGCCTCATCGCCGCGTTGCAAGAGACCACCACCAGTATTCTCGGCATTGTTGGCCAGTGCCCGACTCACCTGATCGATGCCGAGATTGAATTTGTGCAGGGCATGCGGGTTCAGACGCACCTGATATTCCTTGATGGCGCCGCCAAAACTCACGACGTCAGCCACGCCAGGTACTTGCCGCAGAGCAGGACGGATGACCCAATCCTGAATGGCGCGGAGTTCCATGAGCGGCATGCCCGGTGGCGCATCCAAGGCGTACCGATAAATTTCCCCGACGGCAGTCGTAAGCGGCGCCAGCGTAGGCTGCACATTCGGTGGCAGTGCCACTTGCTGAAGTTTTTCCAGCACCTGGGCCCGCGCAAAGTAATCATCCGTATGTTCCGAGAAAGTCAGCGTGACGATGGACAAGCCGGTCATGGAAACCGAACGCAGCTGGGTTAGGTGAGGCACCCCGCTCATCTCCATTTCGATGGGTTGCGTCACGCTGCGTTCGACTTCTTCCGGGCCTTGTCCAGGGACCTGGGTAACCACCTGCACGTGGACGTCCTCCACGTCCGGGAAGGCTTCGATGGGCAGATTGGAAAGGGCGCGCAAGCCCAACGCCACCAGGGCGGCGGTAGCGAAAAGGATGAACAGGCGTTGCTGCAGCGCAAACCCGATGAGCCGCGCGAGCATGGTCAACCGCCGGTTAGTTCGGAGTTGATCAGCAGCGCCCCGCTGGTGACGATGCGCTCACCTGCCGTGAGTCCCGCCGCGACGATGGCGTAATCGCGGTCTTGACTGGCAATGGTCACGCGTCGTTTCTGCAGGACCCCCGGTGCTGTCTCGACGAAGACGAAATAATCGAGCCCTGTCACCACCAGCGCCGTATTAGGGACGCGCACCACCGGCGGCGCGCCATCCGCTATCAAGCTGGCGCGCGCGAACATTTCAGGTTTCAGGCGCCCGTCTGGATTGGGCAGCACGCACCGCACCGGCACGCGCCGGGTGGCCGGGTCTAAGGCCACGCCGATGGAGGCAATGCGTGCATGAAACGTCTCGCCGGTAAACGCGTCCACTTCGAGATCGACGCGCTGACCCACCCGAGCCTTGCCAAGAAGCTGTTCCGGCAGGTCGATCGCCAACCAAAGGTGCGAGGGGTCGGTCACTACGAACTGCGGCCCCGGTCCGTCTGGACGAATTTCCGCGCCCGGATTGATTTGACGCTCGGCGACGACCCCGGCAATGGGCGCGCGCAGGGAAAGCCGTTCTCCATCGCGCGTGACTCCATGGGCGCCTTGAGATAGATTCGCCAGCCGCAGCGCGGTCCGCTGCGCCTCCGCCTGAGCTTGGGCGAGATCCGCTGCTGCGGCCTCCAGATCCTTCGCTGCGAGGACCTGTCCGTCGAACAACGTCTTGGCACGCTCATAGGCGGCGCGTTTCTGCTGCAAGTCGGCTCTGGCCTTGGCTGCATCGGCCACGGCGCTGCCATATTCGGGTGCATCCACCCACGCGAGAGGCTGCCCCGCCGCGACGCGATCGCCCACCTGCACCAAGATGGCGATGACACGGCCCGCCACCGGCGTGGTGACGCGGGCGGTACGGTCTTCATCGTAAACGATGCGCGCTGGCAGGGGCGGCGAGGCCGGTGCAGCCACCATCGTCACCGGCTGGATGCGCAGGTAGGCGAGCTGCGGGGCATCGGGCGCGAAGCGCAGGATGTTGGGTGAATGTGCCAGCTGTGCCGGCGGCGCGGGCGCAGGCGTTTCCGGGCGCCGCTGCCACCAGCGGGTGGCGGCGACCGCCGCGGCAACGAGCGATAAAACCAGTAAGAGGCGTTTGTCGAATCGGATCGCTCCCATCATTGATCGGCCTCCACGACCATCTTCCAAGCGGCAACTGCCCGTGCATAGTCGGCTTGAGCATTTTCCGCCTCCAACAGGGTGGCCTTCAGGGTGCGGCGCGCATCGAGCAAATCCATGACGCCCATGGCGCCATGAAGGTAGGCAAACTCGGCAGCATCCGCTGCCCGCTGGGCTTGTCGCAGGATGTCGCCGCGGTAGCGCAGGACGCGCTCACGGGCGACCTGTAGGGCGGCGCGGGCCTGCATCACCTCGGTACGCGCCTGGGCGCGGGTGCGTTCCACGGCGTCTTCCGCCGCCAAACGGTCGACTTCGGCGCGGCGGATCTCGCCTGCGTAATCGGAACCGGTGAACAACGGCACGCTGATGCCAAACCCATACATGCTGCGACCGTCCGGCGGAAAATGTTCGTATTGCACGCCCACTATCACGTCGCGCTTGCGCAAGGCGCGGGCCAGTTCCCGATTCTTGTCCGCCATGGCGAGCCGAGCCTGGGCCGCTTGCACATCGGGCCGGCGGGATATCAATTGCTCGAGGTCGGCATCCGGCGGAACCGGTTCCAAGGCCGGCCAGTCATCGACCGCCTGCAAGCGTGACGCCACCGCCTCCGCGCCCAGCAGATAAGCCAACGCCGATTGGGCTTGAAACAACTGCGCCTCCGCCTCGGCTAGGTCGTTTCCCGCGCGCACGGCATCGATGTGGATGCGCGCGACATCGGTGGGTGCAACATCGCCGGCGCGCAAGCGTTTCTCGGCTGCGTCCACGAGGTTGCGATAAAGCCGCGCCGAGTCACGCAGGATGGCGAGCCGGCGCTGCGCCAGAACCAGATCGTAATAAGCTGCGGCCACCGCGCCCCGCGTGCGGCGCGCCGTGTCCGCCAGATCTTGGGCACTGGCTGCCACGGCGTGCTCTGCGGCTGCGATGCGCAGTTCACGTTTGCCGCCACGTTCCACCGGTTGGTCAACGCGCACCGTCGTGTCCACGGTCTTGTCCCACGGGCGTCCCGCGCCGATCCCGGCAGAGGGATTGATGGCGGTCGTGTTGACCGAAAACGTTGCGTTGGGTCCTTGGCTTGCGGTCTTGACATCCGCACGCGCTGCTTCCAGCGCTCTGCGTGCCACAATGAGCTCGCGGTTTCTTTGCGCCGCGAGCGCTTGGGCCTGGGTGAGTGAGAGAGGGGTCGGCAGCTCGGGGGCGATGCCGGGCGGCAGCGATGACTCTCCCCAGGCCGCGCCTGCCACGGCGACGGCCATCCAAACCACCCACGTGGGTACTTTTCTCACTGAGGATTGCATTCCGTTAAACTGGGCGGCCGTGCACGGTGCGCCAGCATAGCGACAATGGCTTACATCACACTTACACAGGGGTGCGCAGGTGAGAATTCTGGTCGCCGAAGATGACTCCGTATTGGCCGACGCTTTGCAGACATCGCTTAGACAGGCGGGGCACGCCGTCGACTGGGTCGGCATGGGCAGCGATGCGGATACCGCTTTGTTGCACGCGGTCTATGATCTGATCATCCTTGACGTCGGCCTGCCGCGCATGGATGGGTTCGAGGTTTTGCGCCGGCTACGGAGCCGCGGCTGCCAAGCACCGGTATTGATCCTCACCGCCCGCGACGCGGTGGAAGACCGAGTCAAGGGACTCGATCTGGGCGCGGACGACTACCTGACCAAACCTTTCGCCTTGCAGGAGCTGGAGGCCCGGGTCCGCGCATTGCTGCGCCGTGGCCAGGGTGGTTCGTCGGCCGTTCTTGCTTGCGGCTCGCTTCGCTATGACACGACCAGCCGGCGCGTTACCGTGGACGGCACGGCGATAGAGGTGTCGCCACGCGAGCTGGCAGTGCTGGAAAGCCTGCTACTCAATGCCGGCAAGCTGGTCAGCAAGGAACAGCTGGTGGAACAACTGTGTGACTGGGGCGAGCAGGTGAGCACCAATGCCATCGAGGTCTACATACACCGGCTACGGAGAAAGCTCGAGTCGGCCAGCGTAGAAATCAAGACCATCCGCGGCCTCGGCTATGTTTTGGAAAAACCTCGTGATGCCTAACGGCGTCTCGCTGCGTGGCCAACTGCTGGGGTGGCTGTTGCTGCCTCTGTTCTTACTGCTTTCGGTCGCTGCCTTCCTTGTCTACTCGGAGACGGTCAAGCTTACCACCCTCGCCTATGATCGGGCCCTGTTCGATTCGACTCGGGCGCTGTCGCGCCAAGTCCAGGTCCGGGACGGCAGGATAGAAGTGGATCTGCCAGCAGAAGCGCGCGCCATTCTGCGTTACGACGAGCGCGACACGATCTATTTTCAGGTAAAAGATGCCGCAGGCCGCGTCATTGCTGGTGACCACGATATGCCCGTACCCCCCGCAGCCCTGCACCGTGTGGACCTGCCGATTTTCTATGACGCGAAGCTCAATGGGCGCAGTGTGCGCGTTGCCGCCGTGTTCATCCCCAGCCCCCTTGGAACGGGCACGGGCGAAACCTTGATCCAGGTTGCAGAGACGGTGTTCAAGCGGGATTCCATCATGCGCGATGCGTTGGTAGGCATCGTGGTCATGCAGCTGTGCATTTTGGCATCCACTGCGTTGCTGGTCTGGCTGGGTGTACGGCAGGGGTTGGCGCCGCTGGATGGTCTTCAGGCCGAGATTGCCAGCCGCTCCCACTTGGATCTAAGGGCCGTGCCGGAACGGGACGCGCCGCTGGAAGTCCGCCCTCTAGTGCGTTCCATCAATGATCTGTTACAGCGCCTGGAAGCCAACATCGACGCCCAGCGCCGCTTCATTGCCTATGCCGCCCATCAGTTGCGGACTCCGCTGGCAGGCATCAAAACCCAGGCCGAACTGGCGTTGCGCGAGACGACGCCGCAGGCCATGCGGCATGCGCTGGAGCAACTCCACATCAGCGCGGAGCGCGCCACGCACCTGGCGAACCAGCTCTTGGCTCTGGCCCGCGCGGAGCCCGGGGCGTTGTCGGAGACGCATTTTTGCCGCCTGGATTTGACCCGCCTGGTGAAGGAGGCAAGCATTGCCTGGGTACCGGAAGCGCTCAGCAAGGGAATCGATCTGGGATATGAGGGCAGTAGCGTGGAGGTGATGGTGCGTGGGGACCCGCTGTTGTTGCGAGAGATGGTCAACAATCTGCTGGACAACGCCATCCGCTACTGCCCACCCGGCACGCAAGTGACGGCCCGCGTCATGAACGAAGGTCGCCCTACCCTGGTGATCGAGGACGATGGTCCGGGGATTCCAGCGCCAGACCGGGACCGAGTGTTCCAGCGGTTCTATCGCGCAGTCGTCGGCGATGTCGGTGGCACCGGCCTCGGCTTGGCCATCGTTGCCGACGGTGCGAAGGCTCATGGCGCGAGCGTGCGGCTGGAAAGCCTGGATGGTGCCAGTGGTACCCGTATCACCATCGTGTTTCCACCTGCCCAGGAATGACGAGACCGCCGCTGTCGCGGGAATGAGGGCTGGCACCTATGCCAGGTTCGATCATCGTTCAGCCCTCGCGGCGCTGTTGATGGCGAATGAGTGGCGAAAGGATCATCGGCGTGAGCAAGGTGGTGAGCATGACCATGATCACGACCACCGAGAACTCTTCCTTGGTCACCACGCCCAGCTGGCTGCCCACCACGGCGAAGATGAGGCCCACTTCGCCGCGGGGGGCCATGCCCCAACCCACCAGCCAGCGATTGGCTTGGCCCGCTGCCAGGCCCGACACCAGCTTGCCGGCGAAGGCGATGGCGGTGACTGCCAGCGCCACCAGCACAGTATGCCAGTCCGCCAGCGTGGTGAGGTCCACTTGCATGCCCGTATAGACGAAGAATAGGGGCACGAACAGATTGGCCACCGGCATGGTCAGTGCTTCCAGATGATGGTCCGCGTGCTTTTCCAGCACCTGGCTGACGCGGCGATGGGTTTCCGCCGGCGCCCCGTCGAGGGCGGCGCGCACGTCTGGAATTACCGCCATCTGCTCGTAGTCCTTGAATATCACTTCGTCGAGCACTAGGCCGGCGGCGAAGGCGCCGACGATGGGCGCTAGGCCCATTTCGCCGGCAACCCAGGCTAGCAGCAGACAGGTGCTGATGGCCACTGCGAATTTCATCCCCACACCGGTATGGATGCGGGCGAAGCCCCGGCTCACGAGGGGCGCGAAGCGCTGGCCGATGATCACCGCGCCTGCCAGGAACAGAACCGCCTTGAGAATGATCCAGCCCACGGCCGTGAGGCTCACGCTGCCGGTGGTGACGATGCCCGACACGACCGCCAGGATGATGAGGCCGATGACGTCGTCGATCACCGCCGCGCCTAGCACGATCTGCGCTTCGGCCGACTTGAGGGCGTTCATGTCCTTGAACACGCGCGCCGTGACGCCTACGCTCGTGGCGGTGAGGGTTGCGCCCAAGAACAAATGACCATTGAAGCTCATGTCCGGGAACAGATAGGGACCCAGCAGCACGCCCAGGGCGAAAGGGGCGGCCACGCCTATACAGGCCACCAGAAAGGCGCGCCAGCCCACTTTACGCATAGCCTGTACCTCCGACTCCAGCCCAATCTGGAACAGCAGGATGATGACGCCGAATTCGGCGAGGAAGCGCAGCACCTCGTCGTGACGGGCCGCCTCCAGGCCGGTGATGCCCACAAGCGCGAGATTGCCAAGGAGAATGCCTGCCAGTAGTTCACCCACGACTGCCGGCTGGCCGAAACGCTCCACCAGGCTAGAGAGTTTGGCGCTCATGAGGAGCAATGCGATCCAGGCAAGATGCAGGGCCGTGCCGCTGCCGCCGGCGGCGAGCGCCGTGTGCGGCAAGAGGGTGATTAGGCCCAGCAACAGGGCCAGCTTGCGGAAGGGGCGTCGACGGGGCGGTTGGGCCAACATGGTTTCAGCGAAGGGTGGGCAGTGGAAGCCGCCGATTATAGCCGTGTAGGCATGGCGGTGTGGCCTGACAGGTGTGGCAGTGGGTCAAAAGCCCGCTGGGCGCCTTCCAGGACGGCGAAAAGATGACGCTGAAACAAGTGCAGGCCCCCATGCCGGAGGTGCTCGACCGCATTCGTAGCGGCCTCGGTGAGGCCCGCTTCGATCTCGCCGCCCAACTTGATTGAGCATTACGTAAATAGGTGACACCTTTGTCTCGTCCCCGCGCAAGCGGGGACCCAGGAACATGGCGACGAAGACCCTGGATTCCCGCTTTCGCGGGAATGACGTTTGACTTACGCAGCCTGTCAACGACTTACGTAACGCTCAATAGCTGGCGCTTATCGGCGACGATCGCTTCGAGACATCCCTCACCCTGCGTCGTCACGACGACCTCGACTGATCCATCGGCTAGTGGGATGTCATGGCATCAGCATGGCACGCCGGGTGCGCGTTGACATTTTCGCGCCACTTGCTATCCTTTTCACAGAGCAAATCGTCTTTCCGCATTGTGAAAACACCAGGAGCATTCCATGCGCGCTGCCCACTCGCCTGCGAGCGACCAGATTCCTGACTTCTGCCATGGCATTCAGTATTTTGCCGACACCCTGCCCGGACTCGACACGCTCGCCGCGCAGCCGGTGTTGGGGGAGGGCGTGCCCGCCATCAGCGACCCCAACGATCCGCGCGCGGTCTATCAAACGCTACTCGCGGCCGATGCCCTGCGTTATCTCACCTTGCAAGTGACGGGCGCCAAGTCCTCCGGTCACCCAGGGGGGGTCGCCAGTTCCGCCGAAGCCTATGCTGCCATGGTGATGCTCGGGCACACCCACATCGTCACCGAAGTGGGGCATCATGCGCCGGGCTTCTACAGCGCCATGTTTCTCGATACCTCGCTGGAGGAAATGGGCATCAAGACCGTGGCCGACATGCGGGCGCGCTTTCGGGAGATGCACGGCCTGCTCGGTCATCTTTCTGGTGCCATTCCGGGCCTGCTCGCGCCCGCGGGGCCCTTGGGCCAAGGGCAGCACTTTGCCCTGGCCGGCGCCTATTTGCATCGGGATAAGCTGTTCCCAGTCACCATCGGCGATGGGGGCCTGGGCGAGCCCTACATCATGAGCGCCTTCCAGCACTTCAATACGGCCTATCCCGAGATCACCAACTTCTTGCCCATCCTGATCTGGAACGGCTATTCCCAGGAACACCACAGCATGTGTTCCACTTGGGATAACGAGCGCATGCTCGATTACTGGCACGCGCACGGCTTCCGTCACGTCTATCTCATCAACGCCAAGGATTTCGACGACGCCAATCAGCCGGGCGAATACGTGGACAGCACCAAGTTTTCCTGGCAGCGACGGCTGGAATTCGTGGGCTTTTTGCTGCGCGCCGCCAAGGTGGCCGCCGACTACGCCATGAATGGCGAGATGACGGCGCTCATCGTCAAGCAATTGAAGGGCGCGGGCGTGCATGCCCTGGGTGCCAAGTCCCACAATCTCTACGCACACCACACCCTCGACAGTGAGGATGTGAAGAGCGCGCTTGAGCGCCGCGCGCTGCCACCCCAGGCCTGGCGGGTGGTGCGGGAGAATTTCCGTCATGCGGGGGGTGGGCCGGCGGTCAAGACCGTGGTTACCGAATTCGAATTGCCCCTGCCGCCCCTGGGCAAGCTGCCGCTGCACGAGACGCCTCCTGGTCGCGAAAACAAGGTGCCCACCACCGCCTTCGGCGAAATCGTCGCGGCGGTGGGCAAAAAGGATCCCAAGTTCATCGTGACCAATGCCGACGGCAACGAGGCTTCGGGCATGGCCAATATCAACAAAGCGTTGATCATCCGCCATCCGACTCAGGATGACCTGTATTTCCAAGGGCCCACCGGCCAGGTGTATGAACCCCTCAACGAGGATGCCTGCGCAGGACTCGCCGTGGGCATCTCCCTGTTCGGCGGGCGCGCCCTGTGGTGCTCCTATGAGTCTTTCGCCATCAATGGCCTGCCCATTTGGCAAACGGTGACCCAGGCCATGGCCGAACTACGGCGCAAGACGCCGGCCGCGGTGGCTCTGTTCACCGCGGGTGCCCTGGAGCAGGGGCGCAACGGCTGGACCCATCAGCGTCCCGAGATCGAGGCCTATTTCGCCGCCATGATGCGCAATGGCAATGTCTATCCCCTGTTTCCGGTAGACGCCAACATGATCCAAGTCTGCTACGAATGGGCGCTAAACCAGTACAACAAGGGCATCATCATCACCGCCTCCAAGTCGCCGCTGCCAGTGCGCACCAGTTTGGCCGAGGGGCGCCGCGCGGTGGAGGAGGGCGCCATCGTGCTGCAAGAGACCAAGGGGCGACACATGGTGGTGTTCGGCGTCACCGGCGACATGGTGCTGCTGCCGGTGTTCGAGGCGGCGCGCAGGCTCGCGGAGCAAGGCATCGGGTCGCGCATCGTGGCCATCGTCAATCCACGCCGGCTCTACCGCCCGACCGATGTGGCGTGGGATACCGTCGCCCAGCCCGACGGTGTTTTCATGAGCCGTGAACGCTTCGACGAGCTGTTCCATGGCGATGTGCTGCTGGGCGTCTCCGGCGGGCCCGGCGCCATGCTGGAGCCGCTGCTGCTACGCAGCGCGGCCATGATGCGTGACGTATACTGCTGGAAGCGCGGCGAAACCGCCGCAAGCCCCGACCAGCTGTTCGACTTCAATCGCCTCAATGGCGAGGCGATGGCGAAGCGGGCAATGGAGTTGTTGGGCTGAATCCCTTGCGCCAGCAAGGCACAGCGGCATTGCCGTCTGCGTGTCTTGCTGCGGTGAAGCGATATGCAACCGAAAATCATCGTTCTCGACGACGATCCCACCGGTTCCCAGACCGTGCACAGTTGTCTAATGCTCACGCGCTGGGATGTGGACACGCTGCGTGTGGGGCTTGCCGATGCTTCGCCCCTCTTCTTTGTCCTCACCAACACCCGCGCCATGGACGCGGAGCAGGCTGCGGCGGTGACCTGGGAGGTTTGCCACAACCTGAAGGAAGCGCTGCAGGGCTTCGACCGCCTCGTGCTCTACGTCTCCCGTTCCGATTCCACCCTGCGTGGCCACTATCCCGTCGAGACGGACGTCATGGCGCGCGTGCTTGGCCCCTTCGATGCCCATTTCCTGATTCCCGCCTTTTTCGAGGGCGGGCGCTTCACCGTGCGCGGCATTCACTACGTGCGCGTGGGTGACAAGGCGGTGCCGGCTCATGAAACCGAGTTCGCCAAGGACTCGGTGTTCGGCTACCAACACAGTTATCTGCCGGCCTACGTGGAGGAGAAGACCCACGGCCGCATCCGTGCCGACGAGGTGGTGCATTTTCCCCTGGAAGAAATCCGCGCCGGCGCCACCTACGACAAGCTGATGGCCCTCAACGACAATGCCTGCTGCGTCGTG
This sequence comes from Thiobacter sp. AK1, assembly GCF_039822265.1. Taxonomy (NCBI): domain Bacteria; kingdom Pseudomonadati; phylum Pseudomonadota; class Betaproteobacteria; order Burkholderiales; family Thiobacteraceae; genus Thiobacter; species Thiobacter aerophilus. The sequence goes on along the minus strand of NZ_JBAJEX010000004.1, from coordinate 80,189 downwards.
GACGCCGAGCGTCAGGAAGATCTGAACATGTTCGCCGACGAAGTGCTCAGCGCCGTGGAACACGGCAAGCGCTTCCTGTTCCGCAGTGCGGCGAGTTGGCTTACCGCGCTCACCCGTTTGCCGCCGCAACCGGTGCCAGCCGAGCGCATGGGCCAGTATGTCAAGCCTGGTCGCGCCGGCATCGTGGTGGTGGGTTCCCACGTCAAGAAGACCACGGAACAACTAAAGCGGCTTTTGCGTGAGCCGGGCATCGTCCCGGTGGAAGTGGATGTGGAACTGTTGCCGGAACGGAGCGAGTCGCTGCTTGCGCAAGTGGTGGAAAAGGTGAGGCAGATTCACGCCGCAGGGGATACGCCGGTGGTCTATACCTCACGCACCGAGCGCCAGTTTCCGGACACGGCTACACGCCTGCGTTTTGGCGAGCAGGTGTCGGCGTTCCTGATGAGCGTGGTGCATGCTTTGCCACCCACCATTGGCTACATTGTCAGCAAGGGGGGCATCACCTCCAACGACATGCTGTCCAAGGGTTTGCAGCTTGCGGCTGCTCGCATCGTCGGCCAGATTCTGCCGGGCTGCTCGGTGGTGCTCACGCCACCCGACCATCCCCATCTGCCCGACATGCCGGTGGTGATCTTTCCCGGCAATGTGGGCGACGAAGACGCACTGGCCACCGTGTACAATCGCCTGCGAACCTCTACCTGAAAACTGCGGGTTTGGCGCGGGCCGCGTAAGCCCGCGCGACCGCCGCCTCCAAGGCTTGCCGTGAAATCCGACCGCATCCACAAGCGCCTGCGCGAAATCCTTCCGCCCGGTGCGCTGCTCACCGAGCGCGAGGACGTGGCACCCTACGAGACCGATGGCCTCACCGCCTTTCGGCGACTGCCGATGGCGGTGGCCATTCCCGAGACGGAAGAACAGGTGCGGCAGATCCTGCGCGCCTGTTACGAGGAAGGTGTGCCGGTGGTGGCGCGTGGGTCGGGCACCGGTTTGTCCGGCGGCGCTTTGCCCCACGAGTCGGGGGTGCTGCTGTCCCTTGCCCGCTTCAACCGCATCCTGCACGTCGACCCGCTGGCGCGTATCGCCCGAGTGGAGCCGGGTGTGCCCAATCTGGCCATTTCCGAAGCGGTGGCGCCCTTTGGCCTGTACTATGCGCCCGATCCTTCCAGTCAGATCGCCTGTTCCATCGGCGGCAACGTGGCGGAAAACTCGGGCGGGGTGCACTGCCTGAAATACGGCCTCACGGTGCACAACATTCTTGCCCTGCGCGTCCTCACCATCGAGGGCGAGGTGCTGGAAATCGGTTCCGAGGCCTTGGATGCGCCTGGTTACGACTTCCTTGCCCTATTGACTGGCAGCGAGGGCATGCTGGGGGTGATCACCCAGGTCACGGTCAAACTCCTGCCCAAACCCGAGCGTGCCCAGGTGATCATGGCCGGCTTTGACGACGTAAAGAAGGCGGGCGCGGCGGTGGGCGCCATCATTGCCGCCGGCATCGTCCCGGCGGGGCTGGAAATGATGGACAAACTCGCAATCCATGCCGCAGAAGATTTCGTCCATGCCGGTTATCCCCTCGATGTGGAGGCTATCCTGCTGTGTGAGCTGGATGGCACCGAGGCCGAGGTGGAGGAGGAAATGGAAAAGGTGCGCGGCGTGCTCGCCGCGGCCGGTGCCACCCGCCTGCGCGTGGCCCAGGACGAGGCGCAGCGGCTGCGGCTATGGGCGGGACGCAAGGCCGCCTTCCCGGCGGTGGGGCGCATCTCGCCCGATTATTACTGTATGGACGGCACCATTCCCAGAAAACGGCTGCCGGAAGTATTGGCCCGCATCGCAGCGCTGTCGCGGGAATACGGACTTGCGGTGGCCAATGTCTTCCACGCCGGCGACGGCAATCTGCATCCCCTCATTCTCTACGACGCCAACAAACCGGGGGAATTGGCGCGCGCGGAAGCCTTCGGCGGCAGGATCCTGGAAGCCTGCGTGGAAGCCGGCGGCACCATCACCGGCGAGCACGGGGTAGGCGTGGAGAAGATCGACCAGATGTGTGTGCAGTTCCGCTCCAAGGAGCTTTTGCTATTCCACGCCATCAAGCAGGCGTGGGATGTCAGGGGGTTGCTCAACCCCGGCAAGGCCGTTCCTACCCTTAACCGCTGCGCGGAATTCGGCGCCATGCACGTGCACGGTGGCCAGCTCAAGTTTCCGGACATCCCGCGCTTCTAGAGCGGGCGGGGGACACAGGGGGAGCGGCTGTCCAATGGAAAACTTGCGGGAACAGTTCTCGGAGGCCATCAAACAGGCCGCAGCCCGTCGGCGGCCGGTGCGCATCCGCGGCTTTGGCTCCAAGGATTTCTACGGGGGCGTGCCGCGGGGCGAAGTGCTGGACACCACTCGCTACACCGGGGTGGTGGATTACGCGCCGGAGGAACTGGTGATCACCGCCCGCGCCGGCACGCCGCTGGCCGAGATCGAGGCGGTGCTGGCGGAGAAGAACCAGATGTTGCCCTTCGAGCCCCCCCATTTCGGCCCGCGCGCCACGCTGGGTGGCTGTATCGCCGCAGGTCTGTCGGGACCGCGCCGGCCCTATGCCGGCGCGGTGCGCGATTTCGTGCTGGGCGTGCTGCTCATGGATGGGCGTGGCGACGTCCTGCGCTTCGGTGGTCAGGTGATGAAGAACGTGGCCGGTTATGACGTCTCTCGTCTGGTCACCGGCGCCCTGGGCACCCTCGGCCTCATTCTCGAAATCTCGCTCAAGGTGTTGCCGCGGCCTGCGGCGGAAATCACGCTGCAGATGGAGATGGATGCCACCGCAGCCCTCATCGCCATGAACCGTTGGGCTGGTGAGCCGTTGCCCATTTCCGCCACCTGCTACCACGACCACGTGCTCACCGTCCGCCTATCGGGAGCGCAGGCCGCGGTGCGCGCCGCGCAGGTCCGCCTGGGGGGCCAGGTGCTGGCCGCGGGGGAGGCGTTTTGGCGTGGCATTCGGGAGCACAGCGCCAACTTCTTCCGGGACGCACGCCCCTTGTGGCGCATCTCGCTGCCTTCCACCCGCTCTCTGGATTTGCCGGGCAAGCAACTGCTGGAATGGGGCGGTGCCCTGCGCTGGGTATTCACCGACGCCGATACTGCGACGGTGCGTGCCGCCGCTCAGGCCGCGGGCGGGCATGCCACGCTGTTTCGCGCCACGCGCAAGCAAGGGCCGGTGTTTTCGCCCTTGCCCGCGCCTTTGCTGGCCTTGCACAAGCGGGTCAAGCAGGCTTTCGATCCCCATGGCATCTTCAATCCCGGCCGGATGTATGACGAGTTCTGAGTTGCGGCCGCCGAGATACGCCCAGCATGGGCGGCGAGCCGGGCACAACACTGTGCCCATGCCGTGGCGAGTACGGCGCATCCTCGCCTTCCATCGCCCTGTGCGGGATCGCGTCGAAGTAGGCCCTGTAGGCCATGGGCCGTTTGAACCAAACCCAACATGCAGACGCAGCTAGCCGACTTCATCCGTGACACCCCGCAAGGCCGCGAGGCCGACCGCATTCTGCGCACTTGCGTGCACTGTGGGTTTTGTCTTGCCACTTGCCCCACCTACCAGGTGCTGGGCGATGAGCTGGACAGCCCCCGCGGGCGCATCTATCTCATCAAGCGCATGCTGGAGGGTGAACCGGCATCGCAAAAGACGCTTGCCCACCTGGACCGCTGTCTGACCTGCCGCGCCTGCGAGACCACTTGTCCTTCGGGCGTGGAATACGCGCGCCTGCTGGACATCGGCCGTCACCTGGCGGAGGAACGCGTGGGGCGCAGCTTGGCCAACCGCATGGCACGGCGCATGCTGCGTTACGTGTTGGCCGAGACGCGTCGCTTCGCGCCCGTGCTCGCCCTCGCACGCAGGTTGCGTCCCCTGCTGCCCAAGGTTTGGCAACGGCAGATCCCTTCTTTACGTCCCGCCGCTGCCTGGCCAGCCGTCCGGCACCCGCGGCGCATGCTGGTGCTGGCAGGCTGCGTGCAACCGGCGCTCGCGCCCAACATCAACGCCGCCGCCGCGCGCCTGCTTGACCGATTGGGCATCAGCTTGGTGGTGGCGCCAGAGGCAGGATGCTGCGGCGCCTTGTCCTTTCATCTGAATGCTCAGGAGGAGGCGCGCGACTACATGCGCCGCAACATCGATGCCTGGTGGCCTCATGTGGAGGCCGGGGTGGAAGCGATCGTGATGACCGCCAGCGGCTGTGGCGTGATGGTTCGCGATTACGGCCATTATCTGCGTGAGGATGCGCGCTATGCGGAAAAGGCACGACGCATCTCGGCGCTCACCCGCGACGTGGCCGAAGTGGTGTTGGCGCAAGAGGAACGGCTCGCCAGCCTGGTGCAAGCGTCGGTTCGGGAGCGGGTCGGTGCGGTGGCGGTGCATACGCCCTGCACCCTGCAGCACGGACAAAAGCTCAAGGGGCTGTTGGAGCGCATCCTCGCTCGCGCCGGTGTGAACATCGCGCCGGCACCAGAGGGGCATTTGTGCTGTGGTTCGGCGGGGACGTATTCCATCCTGCAGAAATCATTGTCGCAGCAACTGCTCGCGCGCAAGGTCGCGGCCCTGGAAGGCGCCCGGCCGGCACGCATCGTCACCGCCAACATCGGCTGTCTTACGCATTTGCAGAGCGGCACGCGGCTTCCCGTGAGCCATTGGGTGGAGCTTCTCGACGAGCTCACGGCTTGAGCTTGGCTGGGGGCTAGCCTATGCTAAGCCTCACGATAATGTGAAGTGGTCGCTGCATTCTTGGCGGCCTTGCGCAACGAGACGCCGTGCAAAACACCTTCCCTGACCTTATCGCACCCAGCGACGCCGAGCTCGAACGCCTCGATGCCTATTGGCGGGCCTGCAACTATCTCGCTGCTGGCATGATCTACCTGCGCGACAATCCCCTCTTGCGCGAGCCCTTGCGGCCGGAACACGTGAAGGAACGCCTGCTGGGCCACTGGGGATCGAGCCCAGGGCTCGCCTTCATGTATGTGCATCTGAACCGGTTGATCGTCAAATACGATCTCAATGCGATCTTCCTGGCGGGTCCCGGCCATGGCGCGCCCGGTGTGCTGGCGCCAGTCTATCTGGAGGGCACGTATTCGGAGCTGTATTCCGACCGATCGCAGGATGAAGCAGGACTGCGCCGCTTCTTCCGCAGTTTTTCCTTTCCCGGCGGCATCGGCAGCCATTGCACACCGGAGACCCCCGGTTCCATCCACGAGGGTGGCGAGCTGGGCTACAGCCTGTCCCACGCTTTCGGCGCGGCCTTCGACAATCCGGACCTATTGGTGGCGGTTGCGGTGGGAGATGGCGAAGCGGAGACGGGCCCGCTTGCCACCGCCTGGCATGGCAATAAATTTCTGCATCCCGTGCGCGATGGGGCGGTGTTGCCGCTTTTGCATCTGAACGGCTACAAGATCAACAATCCCACCGTGCTGGCCCGCATCAGCCGGGAGGAGCTGACGGCGCTTCTCACGGGTTACGGCTGGATGCCCCATTTCGTGGAAGGCGAAGAGCCCATGGCCATGCACCGCGCCATGGCGGTGGCCTTGGAACGGTGTGTGCTCCAGATCCGGGCCATCAAGGAGCAGGCACGCGCCGGTGGGGCCGTCGCGCGGCCGCGCTGGCCGATGCTGGTGCTTTGCAGCCCCAAGGGCTGGACCGGTCCGAAACAGGTGGATGGCCATCGCGTGGAGGGGTCTTGGCGGGCGCATCAGGTGCCGCTCACCGGTGTGCGCGAGAACCCGGCGCGGCTGGCCCAACTGGAGGCCTGGCTCAGAAGTTACCGGCCCGAGGCGCTCTTCGACGAGCAGGGTCGGCTGCGCCCTGAACTCGAGGCTTTGGCGCCACGGGGCGAGCGGCGCATGAGTGCCAATCCCCACGCCAATGGCGGTCGGCTGCGACGTGTACTGCGGCTGCCAAATCTGCGCGAGCATGCGCTGACGGTGCCCCGTCCCGGTGGGGTGCGCGCCGAGACCACGCGCCCGCTGGGAACTTTCCTGCGGGAAGTCTTGCGCGCCAACCCGGACAACTTCCGCGTCTTCGGCCCGGACGAGACCACCTCCAACCGTCTTGACGCGATCTACGAGGCAGCCAAGAAGATGTGGCTGGAGCTGCGGCCGGAGGATGCCGACGGCGGCGAACTGGCACCCGACGGCCGTGTGATGGAGGTGCTCTCGGAACACACCCTGGAAGGCTGGCTCGAAGGGTATCTGCTCACGGGCCGCCATGGCTTTCTTTCCACTTACGAGGCGTTCGCCCACGTCATCGATTCCATGTTCAACCAGCACGCCAAGTGGCTGGAAATCGCCGCCGGCTTGCCGTGGCGGGCGCCGGTGTCATCCCTCAATTTGCTCATCACCTCCACCGTCTGGCGCCAGGATCACAATGGCTTCACCCATCAGGATCCGGGCTTCCTCGACGTGGCGGTGACCAAGAGTCCGCAGGTGGTGCGCATCTACTTGCCGCCCGATGCCAACTGCCTGCTGGCGGTGACGCACCATTGCCTCAAGACCACCAACCGTATCAATGTCATCGTCGCCGACAAGCAGAGCCATCTCCAGTATCTGGATCTGGATGCCGCCGTTCGCCATTGCGCCCAGGGCATCGGCATCTGGGAATGGGCAAGCAGCGATGCCGGCACCGAGCCGGATGTGGTGATGGCCGCCTGCGGCGACGTTGCCACCCAGGAGGCGCTTGCCGCCACCGCCCTGCTGCGGGAACACTTTCCGGATCTGCGCGTTCGCTTCGTGAACGTGGTGGATCTCTTCACCCTGACACCCCACACCGAGCATCCCCATGGCTTGAGCGACCGGGATTTCGATAGCCTGTTCACCCAGGACAAGCCCATCATCTTCAACTTCCACGGCTATCCCTGGCTCATCCATCGTCTGGCCTACCGGCGCCGTAACCATCCCAACCTGCACGTGCGTGGCTATAAGGAGAAGGGCAGCATCAACACGCCCTTGGAACTGGCCATGCTCAACGAGACCGACCGGTTCAGCCTCGTGATCGACGCCATCGACCGCGTGCCACGCCTAAACGTGATCGGTGCCCACGTAAAGCAGCGCATGCGGGATTTGCAATTTCTCCATCGGCAATACGCGCTCGAACACGGCGTGGACGCCCCGGAGATCGCCGACTGGCACTGGCCCGGCTGAGGCAGGCATGCCATGTCCGCCGCCATCCTCGTTCTCAACTGCGGCAGTTCCTCCCTCAAATACCGGCTGTTCGAGACACCAAGCGAGGCGCTGCTGGCGGAGGGGATCATCGAGCGGATCGGTGAGCCGGCACCACACCATCGGCATCTGCGCTACCGCGGCGCGGAAGTGATGAGCCGCATGGAGCGCGATGTGGTCGCACCCACCCATCGCGAGGCTTTCGCCCACATGCGCGCTGCCCTCGATGGCGCTGTTCATGATCTGGTCGCCATCGGTCACCGGGTGGTGCACGGTGGTGAACGTTTTCACCAGGCGGTGCGCATCGATACCAAGGTGGAGCGAGACATCGAGGCCCTGGCGGTGCTCGCTCCCTTGCACAATCCCGCCAACCTGCTGGGCATCCGGCTTGCCGCCGAGAGCTGGCCTGGGCTGCCGCAAGTGGCGGCCTTCGACACGGCCTTTCATCACAGCTTGCCGCCGCTCGCCCACCGCTACGCGGTGCCGGAGGCCTGGTACCACCTCTACCAGGTGCGGCGCTACGGCTTTCACGGCCTGTCCCACGAATACGTGGCGCAGCGGGCGGCCGCCCATCTGGATCGACCGCTCGCGGCGCTCAACCTGATCACCCTGCATCTGGGCAATGGCGCGTCCGCCTGCGCCATCCGCGGCGGTCGTTCGGTGGACACCTCCATGGGCTTCACCCCTCTGGAAGGCCTGGTGATGGGCACCCGCAGCGGTGATCTCGATCCCGCGCTCCCCCTCCACATGGAGCGCGTCACCGGCATGGGCTGGCACGCGCTCGATCACGTGCTCAACCACGAATGTGGACTGAAAGGCATGACCGGCCTCAACGACATGCGGGAAATCCTGGCGCGGGTCGCGGCGGGCGATGAGGCGGCGCGGCTTGCGCTAGAGGTGTACGCCTACCGCGTGCGCAAGTACATCGGCGCCTATTTCGCGGTGCTGGGGCGGGTCGATGCCGTCGTCTTCACCGCCGGCGTGGGCGAGAACGCCGCGCCGGTGCGGGCGGCCGCCTGCGCGGGCTTGCAGGGGCTGGGCATCGTCCTGGATGAAGCGGCTAACGCCCGCGCGACGGGTGAGGTCGCGGCCATTGGCAGGCCGGATGCGCCTGTGGCACTGTTGGTCATCCGCACCAACGAGGAACTGCACATCGCGCGTCAGGTGCGCGCCCTACTGGGCGCGGACTGATCAGGCGGAATGGGGAAGTGCTTCCAGCGCCGCGAGCTGCTCGGGCCGGTTGATGTTGACGAAGAAAGCCGCCTCCTCGCCGAAATCCACGCTTACCCGTTTCAGCATTGCCTGCCATTCCTGCACCTTGCGCCCCCCGCGCGCCAGATAGTCGGCGAGACTCGCCCCCACCTCGGTGCGCATGAGGCAGATGGCGTGCTGGGCGCGTCCCGCCGCGACGGGTACCGCCAGGTCTGCACCCTGTCCCACCAGCGCAGCATAAAGGCGTGCCATCAGATCGTCGGGGAGAAATGGCGTGTCACAGGGTACGGCGAGCAGCAGGGGATGGCGGGTTTCCAGCAGGCCCCGGGCGATACCCGCCAGCGGTCCCACGAAGCCCCCGGTGCGGTCCCTAAGCACGGGGTGGCCCAGCGCACCGTAGGCTTCCAGATTGCGATTGGCGGAAATCAGGACCTCGCTCACCTGGGGGCGGATGCGCGTCAGCACCCACTCCGCGAGCGGGCGCCCGCGCAGGCGCATGAGGCCCTTGTCTTGGCCACCCATGCGGCGTCCTTCGCCGCCAGCGAGGATGAGCCCCGTGACAGGGGGCATGCGCGTATCGTTCATGGCGTCACTATATCGCATCCAGCCCGTCCTCTGGATTGCTGCGCCTGCGCTATCCCGTGGGACAGGATGCCCGCGAGCGGCCAGGCAAGCGCTTGCCAGCACACGGAAAAGCGCCTAGAATCCCGCTCTTTTCCGTTCCCATCCAGGCGAAAACGACATGGTTGTGATCCGACTTTCCCGGGGTGGCGCCAAGAAGCGCCCCTTTTACAACGTGGTGGTCACCGATTCCCGGCGCCGCCGCGATGGTAATTTCATCGAGCGCGTGGGCTTTTACAATCCCACCGCGCCCGAGGGCAGCGAGTCCCTGCGCATCGACAAGGCGCGGGTCGCCTACTGGCAGAGCGTGGGCGCCAAGCTCAGCGACACCGTTGCCAAACTCATCAAGAACGCCGCCTGACGAAAAGTGGGTGGTGATGGGTCGGGTGACCGGCCCCTTCGGTGTGCTGGGGTGGATTAAGGTCCATCCCTACACGGAAACGCCCGCCAGCCTCACTCGGTACGGACGCTGGTGGCTCGGCAGCAACGCGTCCTATGCCGAGCACGAGGTGGTGCAAAGCAGGGTGCACGGCACCCAGGTGCTGGCCAAGCTTGCCGGCATCGACGACCGGGACCAGGCATCGCGCCTGAAAGGGCAGTGGGTGGCGGTGCCACGCGCGGCGCTGCCGGGCACCGCTGAGGACGAATACTACTGGGTCGATTTGATCGGCCTCACAGTGGTCAACACCGAAGGCATCCGCCTTGGCACCGTGCGGGAACTGTTGGAAACCGGTGCCAATGACGTGCTGGTGGTCGAGGGGGAGCGGGAACGGTTGATCCCCTTCATCCGCCAGGTGATCCTGGACGTGGACCTGGCGGGGGGCACCCTCCGCGTGGACTGGGGGGTGGACTATTAAACCGCGTTTCGACGTGGTGACCCTGTTCCCACCCATGTTCGATGCGGTGGCGAAGCAGGGCATTACCGCCCGTGCCCTGGAGCAGGGCCTGTGGCGCCTGCATCTGTGGAATCCGCGGGATTTCACCAGGGATGCCTACCGCACGGTGGACGACCGGCCCTACGGGGGCGGGCCCGGCATGGTGATGCTGGCCGAGCCGCTGGAAGAGGCCATCGAGGCGGCGCGGGCTGCCCAGCGGGATGCGGGCATCGCGCGCAGCCGGGTGCTCTATCTCTCGCCCCAGGGAGCGGTGCTGGATCACCGGCGGGTGATGGCGCTTTCGCGCGAGCCGGGCCTGATCTTGCTGTGCGGGCGCTACGAAGGCGTGGATGAACGCCTCATCGTGCGCCAGGTGGACGAAGAGCTGTCCATCGGCGATTACGTGCTGTCGGGCGGCGAGCTGGCCGCCATGGTGCTCATCGACGCGGTGGTACGCCAGTTGCCGGGGGCGGTGGGGGATGCGGATTCGGTGCGCGAGGAGTCTTTCGTGCACGGGCTATTGGATCATCCCCATTACACGCGGCCGGAGGTGTATCGGGGCATGCCGGTGCCGCCGGTGCTGCTGTCGGGGCATCACGAGCGCATTCGCTTGTGGCGGCTGAAGGAAGCCATGCTGCGCACCTGGCAGCGGCGACCGGATCTGTTCGCGCGCTGGCTTACGGACCATCCATTGCGCCCCGAGGAAAGGCGGCTTTGGGAAGAATTGCAACGGGAACGCAGCCTCGACCGGGACGCTTGACGGCGCTGCCACGAGAAGCGGACGGCAAACAGGAACGGGTAACAAGGAGCAAGAGCATGAACCTCATTCAGCAAATCGAAGCGGAAGAAATCGCCCGCCTGGGCAAGACCATCCCGGACTTCGCCCCTGGCGACACCGTGGTGGTACAGGTGAAGGTGAAGGAAGGCAACCGTGAGCGGCTGCAGGCCTTCGAGGGCGTGGTGATCGCCAAGCGCAACCGCGGTCTCAACTCTTCCTTCATCGTGCGCAAGATTTCTTCCGGCGAAGGGGTGGAGCGTACCTTCCAAACCTACTCACCCACGGTCGCCGCCATCGAGGTCAAGCGCAAGGGCGACGTGGCGCGCGCCAAGCTCTACTACTTGCGTGAGCGTTCCGGCAAGTCGGCGCGCATCAAAGAAAAACTCTCCAACAAGAACCGCGAGGCGGCGGCCAAGTAAGGGACAGCACCGGCGCGCCCCAGCGCGGGGTTGGGCGACGGGCGCCCCAGGCGCTTGCCCGTCCTCTTTTGCCTGGCCGCCGCTCGCGGCATAGAATGCGGCCCATGCTCCGCCTGCTGTTCTGCCGCCTTCTCGCTTGTCTAATGCTGTTGCCCGCCCCGGCGGTTTTCGCCGACTCGCTTGCCACCGCCCAGCAGTTTCTGCAAAACGGTCTGCCCCGGCTGGCTCTGGCGCGGGTGGAACGCGACCAGCCTGCGCGCACCGATGCGCCGGACTGGGCGCAATGGGAATCCCTGCGACTTACCCTGCTTTCCCTCCTCGGTCAGCGGGATGCCCTGCTGCAGCGGGTGGCGCTCTTGCCCTCCAACGTGCCGGACGATCTCCGGCAAAAGGCACTGGGTCACGCCGCTTGGGCCCATCTGGAACGGGGCGAGGGGGCGGCGGCGCGCGCCCAGCTGGCGCGCCTGTTATGGCGTTTTCCCTTGTCGGCCGAGAACCACCGGTGGGCACGGCGGCTGGTGATCCGCTCTTGGCTCGTCGAGCACCGGCCCGACGAGGCCTACCGCGCCATGCTGCGCTACCAGCAGGACTTCTCGCCCCTGCCCCGGGAGGTGGCTACGGAATTCGTGGAGGGCCTGCTGGCGGAGGGGCGGGCGCTGGAGGCTCTTACCTGGCTTAAGGCCCTGGATCCCGCGGGGGCCACGGCCACGGCGCTGGCCTTGGCCACCGGGCTTGTGCCGCCCGACACCGCACGCAGCCGTGCCCAAGCGGCGCTGGCGAGCCAGCCCCAGGCGCTCACCTGGCTGCGGGTGCTGGCCGATGCCGCGCAGCGCCAGGGCGATGCCGAGCTGCATCTGGATGCCCTGGAGCGGCAGGTCGCGGCCGGGCAGGCCGACCGGCTGGGCGCGCTGTGGCAGGCTTATCTCGCCCTGGGCGAAGCCACGGCTAACCGCGCCCAGCTTCTGCAGGGTGACGACGCTTCTTGGCTGGCGGTGGCAGCGGGCTTGTTGCCGGGGGATGCCCTCAAAGCGCGCGCCCTGTATGCCTATCTCGCCCAATCCGCAGCCCAGCCCGCCACGCGCGCGACGGCCCGGCAGCGGCTGTTTGCGGGGCTGCTCGACGCGGGTCGGCTGGAGACGGCGGTGGCGCTTCTGGCGCGAAGTCCGTGGGGCGGTGCGGCGCCGGACGCCGAAGCAGGCGTGCGTTTCGCCGTAAGGGCGAGCGAGGAAGTGCGCCAAGGCCATCGCCTCGGCTGGCTCGCGGCGGCGCGCTACGCAGAGCACGCCGGACGCTTCGATCTGGCGGCGGACTATGCCGTGCAGGCCGCCCTTGCCACGGATGGCGGTCCCATGGACGGCCTCGCCGCCCAGGCCATGCGCATGGCGGTGAAGAATCTGGAGCGTGCGGGCCTCGGTGAAGACACCCTGGCTTTCCAGCAGCGCATGGCGAGCCTCCCCGCGTCGGCCGGCAAGCCGCCTACGCGTGCAGCCTCCCAGGCCGCGGGTAAGAGCGCGGGTAAGCGGCGTGGGCCATGAGTGGCCATTACCAGGCGGTGATCGCCGCTCCCTTTGGTGTGCTGGGCATTCGCACCCAAGGCCAGTGCCTGGTGGCCATCGATTTCCTGCCCCATGAGACCCCACTTGCGTGGCCGCGGGAGCCCTTCGCGGCACGCGTGGTGGGCGAGATCGAGGCCTATTTTGGCGATCCACGCCACTTGTTCACCCTGCCCATGGCGCCGGCCGGCACGGCTCACCAGCGCCGGGTCTGGCAGGCCCTGGTGGGCATCCCGGCTGGCCAGGTCATGACCTATGGCGAACTGGCGCGGCGGGTGGGTTCCAGTGCGCGCGCCGTCGGGCAGGCCTGTGGCGCCAATCCCATCCCGCTCGTGATTCCCTGTCATCGCGTGGTGGCGCGGGCCGGCCCGGGCGGTTTCATGAACCAGAGCGCGGGGCCGGCCCTCGCCATCAAGGACTGGTTATTGCGCCATGAACGCGGCGCGGCCTGAACCCATCCCGGAATCCGCCGCCACCCAGGCGTTGCTGGACGAATTTTGCGATAGCCTCTGGCTCGAGGAGCGCCTGGCGCGCAACACCCTGGCGGCCTACCGGCGCGATCTGGCCAAGCTCGCCGCCTGGGCGGAGGCGCGGGGGTCCACGCTGGTCAACCTCGACCGGGGGGCATTGCTCGCCTTTCTCGCCGATCAGGCGGCGCGCATGAAGGCAACTAGCACGGGCCGGCTGCTTTCCAGCGTGAGGCGCTTCTACCAGTATTTGCTGCGCCTGGGGCGCATCCAGCGGGACCCCACCCTGGACGTGGAGCGGCCGCGCCTACCGCGCGCCCTGCCCAAGAGTCTCAACGAAGGGGAGGTGGAAGCGCTCCTCGCAGCGCCCGATGCCACCACGCCCTTGGGCTTGCGCGACCGCGCCATGCTGGAGACGCTCTATGCCACCGGCCTGCGCGTGAGCGAGCTGGTGGGGCTTAAGCTCAATCAGCTTAGCTTGGACGCGGGCGTGGTGCGGGTGATGGGCAAGGGTGCCAAGGAGCGTTTGGTGCCGCTCGGGGAAGTCGCAGTGGCGTGGCTGGCGCGCTACCTTGCCGAGGCACGCGGCCTACTGCTGGCAGCCAAGATGTCGGACGCGTTGTTCGTCACCCAGCGCGGGCGCCCCATGACACGCCAGATGTTTTGGAATCTGATCAAGCGCTATGCGGCTCGCGCGGGCATCGAGCGGCCCCTGTCGCCCCATACCCTGCGCCATGCCTTCGCCACGCATCTGCTGAACCACGGCGCTGACCTGCGGGTGGTGCAGATGCTGTTGGGGCATGCCGACATCTCCACCACGCAGATCTATACCCATGTGGCGCGGGAGCGCATGAAAGAGCTCCACGCCCGCCACCACCCGCGGGGCTAGTGCGCGGCTTTCCACAGCAAGGCGGCGCTGCTCACCAGCAGCAGGCCGCCAATCACCCGCGTCATCTGGGAATTGTCGAGTCCCAGGTGCACCCGGCTGCCTGCCCACAGGCCCAAGGCCATGAGCGGCAGTGCCAGGGCATAGCCCAGCAGCACGCGGGGCTGGATGAGGCCGCTGGCAACGAACACCGCGCCCCGTAAGCCGCCCTCCAGCAGGAATAACACGGAGGTCGTGGCGCGAAAGGCGGACTTATCGCGCAGCCGATGGCTCAGGTAGATGACATAGGGTGGACCACCCGTGCCGAACAGGGCGCTCACCGTCCCGCCGACGAAACTCGCCGGCAACGCCCACAGGCGCGAGATGGGGCGGCCACCGTGTAGATCGAGGAGGTTGCGCAGGGAAAACAGCATCACCAGCAACCCCAGGCTGGTGAGCAGCACCTGGCGGTCCAGAGTGAGCAAAAGGCTTGCGCCAAAGACCACCCCCACCACGCTGCCGGGCGCGAGCGGCATCAGTTCCTGCCAGCGCACCAAATGGCGATTGGCCCGTCCCAGGATGGCCGAGGCCGTGAAATCCATGAGCAGCATGAAGGGCACCACCCAGGTGAGCGGAAACGCAAGGGCCAAAAGGGGTACCGCCACCAGGCCGGAGCCGAACCCCGACAAGCCGCGCACGAAATAAGCGAGCAACAGGACGGCGGTGGCGAAGACGTATTCCACGGCTTCAAGCCGGTTGGCGGTCGCCGCGCTCGATGGTCAGTCCCACGCGGCGAATGTCCTTGAGCATGCCCAGCTTGGTGACGGTGACGCGCACCCAGGGCGCACCGAATTCTTCGCGCAGGATCTGGGCGATGTGTTCCGCCAGGGCTTCCAGCAAATCGAAGTGGCGCTTGGCGAGGCTTTCTTTGAGGCGCGCCACCACCGCCCCATAGTCGATGGTGTCGTCGATGCGGTCGGTTTCGCCGGCGCGGCTGGAGGGCAGGCCGATCTCCAAATCGAGCTGTACGGTCTGGGGCATGTGCCGCTCCCAAGGGTAAATGCCGATCAAAAGCTCGAGCCGGAAGTCGTGCAGGAAAATGATGTCCACGGAAAACTAAAGTAAAATCAAAAAATCCCGCATTTTAGCCGGTTTTGTCATGGCCACGATAGCCTTGCTCGTAAGCGCCTACCTGGTGGGCTCCCTCTCCTTTGCCGTCATCGTCAGCCGGCTGTTTGGTCTGCCCGATCCCCGTTCCTACGGCTCTGGCAATCCCGGCGCCACCAACGTCTTGCGGACGGGGCACCGTGCCGCCGCAGCGCTCACGCTGGTGGCGGATGCCGCCAAGGGTTGGCTGGTGATGGCCGCCGCCCTCCACTACGGCCCTGCGTGGGGACTGTCGGACGCCTGGGTGGCGGCGGCGGGGATTGCCGTCTTCCTGGGCCATCTTTTTCCGGTGTTCTTCGGCTTCCAAGGTGGCAAGGGCGTGGCCACCGCATTTGGCATCCTGCTCGCTGTCAGCCCTTGGCTCGGTCTGAGCGTGGCGGGGAGTTGGCTCATCACCTTCGCCATGTTTCGCATTTCTTCGCTTTCCGCGCTGGTGGCGGCACTGTTTACGCCCTTGTTCGCCGCCCTGTGGCTGAAGCCTACCTTTGTCGGCATGGTGATCATCCTTGCCGCGCTCCTGGTTTGGCGCCACAAAAGCAACATCCGCAAGCTGCTCAGAGGCGAGGAGACCGGCTTCGGCAAACCCGCGCCGCGGCCGCAGGACATGCCCCCCGAGTGATGCCCTGAAGAATCGTCATGGCCTGGTTCGAAAAAGAGATGGACTATGCCCGCGAGAGCCTGGAAAAGGTCGCGGAACACGCCATTGCCAAGGCCGGCGAGCAGCTGGGCGAGACGGTGCATGAGGGCATTGCCCTCGCCAGCCGGGAACTGCGCGACATCATCATGGGCGCGAGTCGCGAAGTGGACAGCAAATTGGAAAAGATCTCCGAGGAACTCCACAGCCAGCGGCAGTTTACCAAGTCCGACGTGAAGGAGCTGGTGGACTACGCGGCGGAGCGGTTGGGCGCCACCCTGGATGCGCGCATCGCCCTGGCCCGGGAGGAAATCGCCAGTCTGGTGCAGGACAAGGTGGAATACCTCAAGCAGGAGATCGATGGCTTTTTCTTGCAGCGCCAGCGGGATCTGGCGCGGGAGCGGCGCCGGCTCATCGCCAACGTCCTGATCGCGGTGGCGGCGGCCTTCGTCATGGGCTGGGTCTCCCTCATGTATCACCGGGTGCTGGGGGGGACGATGGACCTGTTCGGCGTGTTTCGCGCGGTGGTCGTGGCGCTGGCGGGGGGCTACGGGGTGTATTTGCTGGTGGCGTGGTTTAGGCGCTATCGACGCATGTCCGAGCACAAAAAGGATCTGATGTTCCTCGTCATGCGCTACTGGGGCGTGCTCAAGCCGGAAGGACTGTTCGGCCACCTCCTGTTGCTACTCGTGCTCTCGCTCCTGTATGCCATTCTCTTCTATCCGGAAGAGGTCGCCCGGCTCACCGGGAGCGGCTGGTTCATGGAGTGGGTCGCCCGCCTGCATGGGCGACCGTGATGCCTTAGGCGGGCGGGCGCAGGCTGGCCAGATCCCAGCGCGGCCGCACGTCGAATCCATAGTCGCGCCGGGCTTGGGCGAGGCGCAGGGCACCCGCGAAGGCGATCATGGCGCCGTTGTCGGTGCAGAATTCGAGCCGCGGATAGAACACCGTCACGCCCGCCCTCTTGGCTGCTGCATCGAGACGCTGCCGCAGGCGAGCATTGGCGCCGACACCGCCCGCCACCACCAAGCGGGTCATGCCGGTGCTTCTGACCGCGGCCAAGGCCTTGCTTTCCAGCACCTCGGTGATGGCCTCCTGCACCTCGGCGGCAAGGTCGGCCCGGGTCTCATGATCCAGCACGTGATCGCGGGCCCACTGCAGCACGGCCGTCTTGAGACCGCTGAAGCTGAAGTCCAGATCGGCGCTATTAAGCATGGGACGCGGCAGGCGGATGCGTCCGGGCCGGCCTTCCGCCGCCAGACGCGCCAGCGCTGGCCCGCCGGGATAGCCCAGGCCCAGCAGCTTGGCCGTCTTATCGAAGGCTTCGCCCGCGGCATCGTCCAGCGTTTCGCCCAGGAGCCGGTAACGCCCCACGCCTTCCACTGCCATCAGCTGGGTGTGGCCACCGGACACCAGCAGGGCGACGAAGGGAAAGGCGGGCGGCTCATTCTCCAATAGCGGCGCGAGCAGATGGCCCTCCAGGTGGTGCACCCCCACCACGGGTCGGTTGAGCGCATAGCCCAGGCCGCAGGCCACCGCCGCGCCCACCAGCAGCGCCCCCGCCAGGCCTGGCCCTTGTGTGTAGGCGATGGCGTCCAGCTCCCAGGGTGTAAGGCCTGCCTGCATAAGCACCTGGCGCGTCAGGGGCAATACGCGGCGGATGTGGTCGCGCGAGGCGAGTTCCGGCACCACCCCGCCGTATTCCTCGTGCATGCGCACCTGGGAATGCAGGGCATGGGCGAGCAGCCCGCGCGCCGTGTCATAGATGGCAAGCCCGGTCTCGTCGCAGGAGGTCTCAATGCCCAATACGCGCATGGTGCGGATTCTACCCTGGCCGCGGCCCCCGCGCCTTGTCTTGGCTCGGCTTTGTTGCTAGGATTGCGGTTTTTACCGGATTTCCAACCGAGGTGGTTTGATGCCTGTCGTACGAGTGAAAGAGAACGAGCCCTTTGACGTGGCCCTGCGCCGCTTCAAGCGCACCATCGAGAAGAGCGGCCTGCTCACGGAGCTGCGTGCTCGCGAGTATTACGAAAAGCCCACGGCCGAGCGCAAGCGCAAGATGGCGGCGGCGATCAAGCGCCACTACAAGCGCCTGCGTAGCCAAATGTTGCCGCCCAAGCTGTACTGATTCCCCTGCCGGGGCTTTAGCCCGGCCGCTGTTGACACAGGCAAGACGCGCCGGATTGAGAACCCGGCGCTTTTTTTGCGCCTCTCACTGCGTCCTGAAGGGGGCGGTCATGCGGCGGATCAGGTCGTAGTCACGGTCTTCCACCGGCTCGAAGCCCTCATAGCCTGCGTCCAGCTCGCGCAGAATCGCCTTGTGTTGAGGGTTGGAGGCCTTGAGTTCCAGGAAGGCCGCTTTCAGTTTCGCCACCGTGGCCGGAGGCAGACGCTCACTCACCGCGAACAGATAGGAGGGCAGGGGCGGCGAGGTGTAAAGCCGCCGCAACCCGTGCGGCTCGTATTGTTCGTACACGGTGTCCTTGAGGATGCCCGCGTCGAAATCCTGGTTCAGCACTGCCTTGGCGATGTTGTCGTAGTGCTTGAGAAACGCGTAGCTGCTGAATTCTTCCAGGCGGATGCCGCTTTCCACCACCACCGCACGTTGCAAGAGGGCCTTGGGGTCGCCGAAGGCGAAGCGCTTGCCGCGCAGGTCCGTCGTACGCCGGTAGGGACTGTCGGCGCGGGTGGCGATCACCAGGTGGAAGGTGGTCTTGCCGCGGGTTAAAGGCGCCACCAGCGGCTGGGCGTTGTACTGCTCGCGTGCCTCCAGATAGGCCACCGGCGTGAGATAGGCGATCTGGGTGAGATTGCGTCCCAGCTCTTGCACCGCCGAACCCAGATCCGGCGAGGCCCGGAACTCTACACGCAAGCCCGTGCGCCGACCCAGATAGTCGGCTAGGGGCGTGAGTCGGCGCACCATTTCCGCCGGCGTGTCCATGGCCACCGAACCGAGATAGAGCGGTTCCCGGTCGGCGGCGCGGCAAAGCGCGGCCGCGGCCAGGAGCACCAGGGCGAAGAGAATACGGGGCATCGGATGCAGGTTCGGGTTTTGCATGCGCTGGCCTCCTCAAGTGGATGTGGCTTGGAATGGATACCCCACTGCCTGGGCGCGGCCGCGGCGCTTGGCCTCGTAAAGCGCCTCGTCCGCGGCGCCGTAGAGCGCTTCTACGCTAGGGGTGGCGCGGCTAATGCAGGCGTAGCCAATGGATAGGCGCACCGAGACCGCCTGCCCCTGAAAGTCAAAGCGCAGTTGCGCGGCGAGGCTGAGGAGGTCGGCGCAAAAGATTTCAGCCTCCTTCAGGGTAGTGTGGTAGAGCAGGAAGGCGAACTCATCACCGCCCAGGCGCGCCACCACGTCGGTGTCCCGGACCCGGTTGCGAAAGGCCGCGGCCAACGCCTGGAGCACCGCATCGCCCGCGGCATGACCGTGGTTGTCGTTGATGGTCTTGAAATGGTCCACGTCGGCTAGGACTAGACACAGGGCTTCACCGAAACGCTGGGCGCGGGCGAAGGCAGCCGCCAGGCTGTCGTCGAAATAGCGCCGGTTGCGTAGCTCCGTGAGGCTATCGGTGACGGCCAGCTTTTCCACCAGGGCCAAGGCCTTTTCCAGCTCGCGCGTGCGTTCCTCCAGCTCCCGGGTACGCGCCTGCAATTGCTCGTTGGTCTGCATCAGGGCCGTGCCCGCCAGGTCGATCTTCTCCCGCAGGCGCTGCTGGGCTTCGCGCACGCGGCTTTGCAGCCGGTTGAACACCCGTGCGAGGTCCCCGATCTCGTCACGGCTGTGTGGTTCGGGCAAGGGGGCTGCCTCGGGCTGGTCTGCCAGCGCCTGCATGTGGCGGGTCAGGCGAGTCACGGGACGCACGATCAGGCGCGAGGTGCCGAGATAAATTACGAGCCCCAGGAAAACGGCGAAGAAGAGTTGTTCCACCAGCACGTCGCGATAGAGGCGGGCAATTTCCTGGTCAAGACGGGCAAGGGAGACGGCGAGCTCCACCTCGCCCACCGACGTGTCACCAAACCGCACCGGCACCCGAAAGCTGAGCACGGGTTGGCCTGGCAAGGCGGGGCGGTTGCGTAGCACCATGATCTTGCCGTCGCGGTTGCGGACCACCAGCTGCTGCACATCGGCCTGGTTGACGATGCGCTCGGCCAGGGATTCCATGTTGGAGTAGTCGTAGCCCACTACCAGATTGGCCACCGCCTCCGCGATGAGAGCCGCGCGCTCCTGGCCCAAGCGGGTGAGTTCTGCCTGCAGCCGCTGCTTTTCCAGGGAGACACGCCACGTGCCCAGCACGGTGGAGGCGAGCGCCACCCCAACCGCCGTGATGGCCACCAGTTTTAGCCGCAGACCAGAGAAGACAGATTTCGCCATTTCGTTGGGTGGCACAGGCCACGCTGAGCGGAGTAAATTGAAAATAGCGGCCGAAACAGGGATTTCTTTAAGCTTTCGTGTCAAAAGCCGGTTGCCGGTGCTAACATTCGAAACACCCCATCTTTCGCCTGCCCAGGCCGAAATGCACTCCAGGAAACCACTTAAGCGAGCTTTACGAAAGTAGTAGTCAGGCCGCGGAAGGAAACTGTCCTTCCAGCGAAAGCGGGAATCCAAAGTATTCTTGGCTGTTTTCCTGGCTCCCCGCTTTTGCGGGCAAGGCACAAAGGTGTCGCCTATTTACGTAACGCTCATAGTAGCCGCGCGAGGTCGTCCATGAATCTCAAAGACCGCATCACCGAAGACATGAAACAGGCCATGCGCGCCAAGGACAGCGCACGCCTATCCGCCTTGCGGCTGTTGCTTGCTGCCATCAAACAGCGTGAGGTGGACGAACGGATCAGCCTGGATGATGCCCAGGTGATCGCCGTGGTGGAGAAAATGATCAAACAGCGGCGGGAATCCATTGCCCAGTACGAAAAAGGGGGGCGGCAGGATCTGGCGGACGTGGAGAAATTCGAGATCGAAGTGCTCGAGGCTTATCTGCCGCAACCCCTCTCGGATCAGGAAGTGGCGGCCATCGTCGAGCATGCCCTCACCGAAAGCGGTGCCAAGACCATGGCCGACATGGGCAAGGTGATGAATCTCGTTCGGCCCAAGCTCGCCGGCCGCGCCGACATGGGCAAGGTTTCGGCCCTGGTGAAGGCGCGTCTGTCCTAGTGTGCCGGCTGCGGGGCTTGCCGGCGGCATGATTCCCCAATCTTTCATCGAAGAGCTGCTCAAGCGCATCGACATCGTCGAGGTGGTGGGCCGTTATGTGCCCCTCAAGAAGGCGGGGGCCAACTATAGTGCGTGCTGTCCTTTCCACAAGGAAAAAACGCCCTCCTTTACGGTGAGCCCGAGCAAGCAGTTTTATCACTGCTTCGGCTGCGGCGCCCATGGCACGGCCATCGGTTTCCTCATGGAATACCAGGGCATCGGTTTTCCCGAAGCGGTGGCGCAACTGGCGCAGAGCGTGGGACTGACCGTGCCAAGGGACGTAAGGGGCGAAAGGCCCGAAGCCGGCAGGGATCGCTTTGCCGCCATGCGTGCGGCGCTTGCCCAGGCGCTGCACTACTACCGGCAGCAGCTCAAAGCCTCATCGCGGGCCATCGACTATCTCAAGCGACGTGGCCTGTCGGGTGAGATCGCCGCCCGCTTTGGCATCGGCTACGCGCCAGACCACTGGCAGAACCTGGCGGCGGTGTTTCCAGACTATGCTGCATCCCCCGTGCTGGCGGAAGCGGGACTGGTGATAGACCACGAAACGGGGCGGCGCTATGACCGTTTCCGCGATCGCATCATGTTTCCCATTCTGGATGTGCGTGGCGATGTCATCGGCTTCGGTGGCCGGGTGCTGGGGCAGGGCGAACCCAAATACCTCAATTCTCCCGAGACGCCCCTGTTTCAGAAGGGGCAGGAACTCTACGGGCTGGCCCAGGCGCGTCGGGCGATCCGCGAGGCGGGGCGCGTGCTGGTGGTGGAAGGCTACATGGATGTGGTGGCCTTGGCCCAGCACGGCGTGGAATACGCGGTGGCCACCCTGGGCACGGCCACTACGCCCCACCAGGTCCAGCGTCTGCTGCGTCTGGCCGAGCGCATCGTGTTTTGCTTCGACGGGGATGCGGCGGGCAGGCTCGCCGCCTGGCGGGCGCTGGAAAACAGCCTGCCCGCCCTTACCGACGGCGCCACTCTTTCCTTCCTGTTCCTCCCCGAGGGAGAAGACCCGGACAGTTTCATCCGTGCCCACGGACGACAGGCGTTCGAGGCCCAGCTCGCCCAGGCCCTCCCCCTCAGCCAGTTCCTCTTCCGCGAGCTCACCACGCGTAATGACATCCAAAGCGAGGAAGGGCGCGCGCGCCTGCTCCAGGAGGCGCGGCCGCTGATCGAACAGGTGCAGGCGCCGGCTTTGGCCATGTTGCTGCGCAAACGTCTCGCGGAGCTGGTAGGCCTCGCACCAGCCGAACTGACCGCGCTGCTTTCTGCTCCCTTGAAGCGGGCGGGCGACTTGGCCAGCCCGGCGCCGCGTTTCGCGCCGCGGGTGCGCCGGGCGCCATCGCGCAACCGGCAGCTATTGCGCCTGCTGTTGGCGCGCCCTGCCTTGGGACGCGGCGTGGTGTGGCAAGCCGATACCGCCGAGGATGGGGAAGGCGCGGTGGTGGGCGAGGTGCTTGCATATCTCGCGGCCCATCCCCACGTGGAGACCGGCGCCCAACTCCTGGAAGCGTTTCGCGATACCGAGGCGGGCCGCCTCATGGAAGAGGTGGCGGCCGAGGCCCTGCTGCTAGACGACGGCTTCGACCTGGAGCGGGAATTCGCCGACGCCCTGGCGCGCATTGAGGAGGCGGCGCGGCGCCGGCGCATCGAGGGGCTGCTCGCCCTGGAACGTACCCAAGGCCTGACACCGGAGCAAAAACAGCTTTTGCTGCGGGAACTTGCGGCCACGCGCCGCGCCTAAAGGCTGTGGGCGGATAGCCGAAAATCGGCTACAATACGCGGTTTTTTCGGCGCAGTGACAACCCTAACCTGGATTCGGGCAGACATGGCAAGCGAACACGACAAGCAGGAGATCAAATCCAACGAGCTCGACGATCGGCGCATGCGCCTTAAAAATCTGATCGTCTTGGGCAAGGAGCGCGGCTACCTGACCTATGCCGAGATCAACGACCACCTGCCGGACGACATGCTTGACGCCGAGCAGATCGAGAGCATCGTGGCGATGATCAACGACATGGGCATCAACGTCTTCGACGAGGCCCCCGATGCCGAGACGCTGCTCATGACGGAGAGCACGCCGGCGGTGGCGGACGAGGATGTCGTGGAGGAGGCCGAGCAGGCCCTGTCCACCGTGGATTCCGAGTTCGGCCGCACCACCGATCCGGTGCGCATGTACATGCGCGAGATGGGCTCGGTGGAGCTGCTTACGCGCGAGGGCGAAATCGAGATCGCCAAGCGCATCGAGGATGGCCTCAAGCACATGATTCAGGCGATTTCCGCCTGTCCCACCACCATCGCCGAGATCCTGGCGCTGGCGGAGAAAGTCGAGCGGGATGAAATGCGCATCGACGAGCTCGTGGACGGTCTGATCGACCCCAACCACATGGAGGAGGTCAGCGAGGAAATGGCCGAGGCCGACGAAGCCTCCATGGAAGCCGACGAGGTGGAAGAGGACGACGAAGAGTCCGGCGGCATGCAGTCTGCCAGCCTGCTCAAGCTCAAGGCCGATGCGCTGGAGCGTTTCGCCACCATCCGTCAGCTGTACAACAAGATGATCAAGGCGCTGGAGAAAAATGGTCCCGACAGCAAGAGCTACAAGAAGCTGCAGGATCAGATCTCCAACGAGCTCATGGGTATCCGCTTCACGGCCAAGCAGATCGAGAATCTCTGCGACAGCGTGCGCAAGCTGGTGGAGGAAGTGCGCAGCCACGAGCGTGCCATCATGGATCTGTGCGTGAATAAGTGCGGCATGCCGCGCGCCCACTTCATCAAGTCTTTCCCGGGCAACGAGGTGAACCGCGAATGGTTGGCGCAGGAAATGCGGGCGCGTAAGCCCTATGTGGAGCAGCTGGCGCGCTTCCAGCATGACATCCTCGATCAGCAGGAGAAGCTGATCGCGGTACAGGCAAAGGTGGGCATTCCCATCAAGGACCTGAAGGAGATCTCGCGTCAGATGTCAACCGGCGAGGCCAAGGCGCGCCGCGCCAAGCGTGAAATGATCGAGGCGAACCTGCGTCTAGTGATCTCCATTGCCAAGAAATACACCAACCGCGGTTTGCAGTTCCTGGACCTGATCCAGGAGGGCAACATCGGCCTGATGAAGGCAGTGGACAAGTTCGAATACCGGCGTGGCTACAAGTTTTCCACTTACGCCACCTGGTGGATCCGCCAGGCGATCACCCGCTCCATTGCGGACCAGGCGCGCACCATTCGCATTCCGGTGCACATGATCGAGACCATCAACAAGATGAATCGCATCTCGCGCCAGATCCTGCAGGAGACGGGTCAGGAGCCCGATCCCGCGCTGTTGGCGAAGAAGATGGAAATGCCCGAGGAGAAGATTCGCAAGATCCTCAAGATCTCCAAGGAACCCATTTCCATGGAGACGCCCATCGGCGACGACGAGGATTCTCATCTGGGCGATTTCATCGAGGACGTTTCGACCCTGCAGCCGGTGGATGCGGCCGTCTATGCTAATCTGCGGGAAGCCACGCGCGAGGTGCTGGAATCACTCACGCCACGCGAGGCCAAGGTGCTGCGCATGCGCTTCGGCATCGAGATGAACACCGACCACACGTTGGAAGAGGTGGGCAAGCAGTTCGACGTCACCCGCGAACGCATCCGCCAGATCGAGGCCAAGGCGCTGCGCAAGCTGCGGCATCCCAGCCGCGCCGAGCGCCTACGCACCTTCCTCGACAACGAGTGAGCGTGGCGCAAACCCGCTTCCGTGCGAGGTGCTGCCTCCTCGAACGTCTCACCTGCGTTCCTGTGGAACGGGCGGAAACGTAGCAGGGTTGCCGCGATCAGCGATGAAAAGGCCGGCTCTGCCGGCTTTTTCTCTGGGATTTACTCCACCTGGGTAGCTAGGGTACTGCCTCTTGGCCTGATCTGGACAGCGCTCAGCTACCCACCCGTGGCCAACCGGGACAGATTGCTTCCGACCAGCGCGCAAGCACGGTGTCGGCGACGTGCCATCCCGTTGCGTGCGCCTGCCCGCAAAGCATAGAATGCCAAGGTTCGACGCTGGCCGGGTTCCCCGGCCAGTTCCGTTATACGGGCCTGTAGCTCAGCTGGTCAGAGCAGAGGACTCATAATCCTTTGGTCCTGGGTTCGAGTCCCAGCGGGCCCACTCTTCATTCCTCACACCCGCAGCCTGTGATCCTTTAGCAGGTGGTGATAGACGAAATTCTGCAGCATCTCCAAAGGAGCGAAGGCATGAGTCACAAGCACGACCAACTTCTCAAGGCGCTGTTTCGCGATCCCGTGAGTGGCAACATCCACTGGCGCGAGGTCGAGTCCCTGCTGCACCACCTGGGCGCCAAGGTGGAGCCCGCGCACGGCGCGCGCTTCAAGGTGTTGCTCAATGGTACGGAGGGTTTTTTGCATCACCCCCATCACAGCAGCGTGCTGACCCGCGATCACATCAAGGTGCTGCGCGAATTCCTCACTCGGGCCGGCATCAAGGCCACGTCGGACTGAGCCCCAGGTGTGACCAGTCTGGCAGGCATCGCGGAGCGGGCCAGACGGCTGGCCGCCGCTTGCCCGAGCCCGACGGCGCCTAAAGCAGGCGCTGGCGGACCTGTGCGCTCGGGGCCCCGCGCAGCCGGCTGCAGGGGATGGGGATCGAGTTTCTCCCCTGGGAAAACGGGAATGTGTGTGCCGGCAACACGGGCGGCCAAAGCGCGTCACGGCCCAGCAACGGGCCGAGCATCTGGCCGTGCTGCGCACGGCGTGGCTTGAGGCGCCCGCCGTAGAGCGGACTCAAGTCCAGCCAGAGACAGCCGTAATTGGGGGAGGAGAGCAGTAGAAAAAGCGCGCTCCACCCATGACCGACCCAACCCATCGCAGTTTTCTCCGCTGGCTCAAACTGGCCTTTATCTTCGAGCTGGTCCTGCTGGCCGCCATCACCCTGGTGGCCTTGCTGAGCCTGCACGGCCTGCGCAGCCAGGTCCAGGCCATCGTGGACGATCAGCAGGCGCGGCTTGCGCTCATCCACGAAATGCGTCTCGCGGTGCGAGAACGCATGTTGCGCCTCCACATGCTGCTCATGGAGACCGATCCTTTCCGTCGCGACGAATACCGCCAGCAGATGGGTGAGATCGCCAGTCGCTTCATGCAGGCTCGCGCCGAGGTGGAAGCCCGTGCCCAGGATGGGGAGGAGCGGGCCAGGCTCGCCGCCGCCCGTGCCCTCAACCGGGAGGTGGCCTTGATCGTAGAACGCGTCCTGGAACTGGACGAGGCCGGCCAGAGGGAAGAGGCGCGGCGGCTCACCCTCACCCAAGCGGTGCCCCGCCAGGCGCAGGTGCTGGCGCGCACCGACGAACTGCTGCGCCATGCCGATGCCGACATGTATCGCGCCAAGCGCGGGCCCGAGGCATAGCGCGGTATAATTCTGTTTCACCGTCGGCGCGGCATGCCGGCGGTTTTTTTGTTTCGCTATTTCCATGAGCAACGATACTGCCTTTCCTGCCGAACGCCTGCGCGAGGTGGCCCGCCGCCGCACCTTCGCCATCATCTCCCACCCGGACGCGGGCAAGACCACGCTCACGGAAAAGCTCTTGCTGTTTGGCGGCGCCATTCAGCTCGCGGGCACGGTGAAGGCGAGAAAGAGCAGCCGCCACGCCACCTCCGACTGGATGGAAGTGGAAAAGCAGCGCGGCATTTCCGTCACCAGCTCGGTGATGCAGTTCGAATACGCCGGCCACGTGATCAACCTGCTGGACACCCCCGGCCACGAGGACTTTTCCGAAGATACCTACCGCGTGCTGACCGCGGTGGACGCGGCGGTGATGGTGATCGACGCCGCCAAGGGCGTGGAAGCCCAGACCATCAAGCTCCTGGAGGTGTGCCGGCTGCGCAACACACCCATCATCACCTTCGTCAACAAGCTCGACCGCGAGGTGCGCGAGCCCATCGAGCTCATCGAGGAAATCGAGTCGGTGCTCAAAATCGACTGCGCGCCCATCACCTGGCCCATCGGCATGGGCAAACACTTCCGGGGCGTGTGGCATTTGCAGCGCGCGCGCCTGATGCGGTTCACACCAGGCGAGGACAAAGTGAGTGCGCAGCAGGAGGTCATCGAAGGCCTGAACAATCCCGCGCTGGATGCCGCCTTCCCGGACGAAGTGGCGCGCCTGAGGGGGGACGTGGAGCTGATCCAGGGGGCGAGCGCACCCTTCGATCTAAAGCGCTTCCTCGCCGGAGAGCAGACGCCGGTGTTCTTCGGTTCCGCTATCAACAACTTCGGCGTGCAGGAAATCCTGCAGGCGCTGGTGGAATGGGCACCGCCACCCCAGCCGCGGGATGGCGGCACGCGCATGGTGCAGCCGGCGGAGCCTGCCTTTACCGGCTTCGTGTTCAAGATCCAGGCCAACATGGACCCCAAGCACCGCGACCGCATCGCTTTCTTCCGCATCTGCTCCGGGCGCTACAGCTCGGGCATGAAGGTGAGCCACATGCGGCTCAAGCGGGAGATGAAGCTTTCCAATGCACTCACCTTCATGGCCAACGAGCGCGTGCACATGGCGGACGGCGTGGCCGGCGACATCATCGGCATCCACAACCACGGCCAGCTGCAGATCGGTGATACCCTCACCGAGGGCGAAGTGCTCCAGTTCAAAGGTATTCCCTATTTCGCGCCGGAACTCTTCCGCAGCGCGCGATCGCGCGATCCCATGAAGTCGAAACAGCTCCAGAAGGGCCTGCGCGAGCTGGGCGAGGAGGGCGCGATCCAGGTGTTCGAACCCTTCAGCGGCGGCGACCTGTTGCTGGGCGCGGTGGGTCAGCTGCAGTTCGAGGTGGTGGCGGCGCGGCTGCAGGCGGAATACAAGGTGGATGCGATCTATGACGCGGCCGATATCTATACCGCGCGCTGGCTCACCTTCCCGGATGAGGCCACGCGCCGCAATTTCGAGAACGAGCAGTACAACCGCATGGCCAAGGACGTGGACGGCAACCCGGTGTATCTGGCCACCAACCGCTACAACCTGAACATCCTGATGGAGAAGTGGCCCCAGGTCGCTTTCCACGCCACCCGCGAGCACGGGCAGCGTTTCGGATAGGCCGCCTTGCTTCGCCCGCTCCCGCTGTCTACATTGAATCGACGGGCCGGATTCACCGGCCGGGACAGCCAAAGGAGAAGGGCATGAAACCGCAATTGGCAATCGCCTGGCTTGCCGCTGCCGTTCTGGCCACCGGCTGCGCCGAGATGCCCCAGCTCGGCGGGCCCAAATATGGCGAGACGGGAACAAGTGCGAGCGTCCACGGCGAGCGTACCGGCAAGATCACCCAGCTCGAGCTCATCAAGGTGGATGAGGACTACAAGTTCGGCATCGGCACTGTCGCGGGTGCGGTGGCCGGTGGCCTGTTGGGCTCGCAGATCGGGGAGGGGCGCGGCTCCACCGTGGGTGCCGTGGTTGGCGCCGCTGCCGGGGCGGCGGCCGGCACCGTGGCCGAAAGCAAGATGAAAAAGAAGGATGCCCAGCGGGTGACGGTGCAGATGACCAGCGGCGGCAGTGTCACCATCGTTCAGCCCGTGGATGCGCGCCTCAAGTCCGGCATGGCGGTGCGCATCGAAGGCAGCGGCGAGACGGCGCGCGTCGTGCCGCGCTAGGCGTGCCAAGCAGGCGCTGCCTTCCGTTTCTATTGAGCGTTACGTAAGTCGTTGACAGGCTGCGTAAGTCAAACGTCATTCCCGCGAAAGCGGGAATCCAGGGTATTCCTCGCCATGTTCCTGGGTCCCCGCTTTCGCGGGGACGACACAAAGGTGTCACCTACTTACGTAATGCTCAATAGCTTGACGAAACGTTCAGGGGACGCGGCGGCCATTTTTCATGTTGGACGCCATTTGCTCGAGGAGAGAAAAAATGTACAAGCGTATCTTGGTGGCAATCGACGGCAGCGACACTTCCGACCGCGCGCTCGAGGAGGCCGTGCGCCTCGCCAAGGAGACGGGGGCGCAGCTGCGCATCGTGCATGCCGTGGATGAGGTGATCCTCAACTGGGACGCCGAGTACGCCAATCCGGCCGAGATCTGGGAGGCCATGGCCAAAACCGGCCGCGATCTCCTGGACAAGGCCACCGCCCGGGCCGCGGCAGCGGGCGTCCAGGCGGATTCCAAGCTGATCGAGCTCACCACCCTGGGTCATCGCATTCCGGAGGCGATCGTGGAAGAGGCCCAAGCCTGGCCCGCCGATCTCATCGTGCTGGGCACCCACGGCCGGCGCGGCCTCAGCCATGTATTTCTGGGCAGCGTGGCCGAAGGCGTGGTGCGGGTGGCGACCAAGCCCGTCCTGCTGATCCGCAGCAGCTAGGAGCCGACACGCCGCCGGCGCCTCCTCCCGCTGACGGATGGGGCGCGGCCCCACCGCGCGCCACGCCATGACCCCATCCGCCGAAACCACAGGGACCGACCGCAGTCGCGGCCTGAGCACCCAGGAGGCCGACGCCCGCCGTGCCCGTTATGGCCCCAACGCCGTGGCGGAGGCCAAGGTGCCGCTCTGGCGCCAACTGCTGGCCAAATTCTGGGCGCCGGTGCCGTGGATGCTGGAGGCGGTCATCCTGCTCCAGCTGCTGCTCGGGCGGCACGTGGAAGCGGCGGTGATCGCCGCACTGCTGGTGTTCAATGCGGGGGTCGCCTTCCTGCAGGAGCGCCGCGCGCGGGATGCGCTGGCCTTGCTGCGGCGGCAGCTGCACGTGACGGCACGGGTGCTGCGCGACGCGCAGTGGCAGCGGATCGCCGCCGAGGATCTGGTGCCCGGCGACATCGTCCACGTGCGCGCGGGCGACATCGTGCCCGCCGACCTGTTGCTGTTCGACGGCGCGGTGACCCTGGACCAGTCGGCGCTCACCGGCGAGTCGCTGCCGGTGGAGGCGGGCGCAGGCAATCCGGCCTATGCCGGCTCGGTGGTGCGCCAGGGTGAAGCCAGCGGCGAGGTCACCGGCACCGGAGCGCACACCTATTTCGGGCGCACCGCCGAACTGGTGCGCACGGCCAGCGCGCCCAGCCACATGCAGCGCACCATTTTCGCCATCGTCCAGCGCCTGGTGCTGTTCGACTCTCTGCTGGTGGGCCTGGTGCTCATCTACGCCTTGCGGCACCGGCTGCCCCTGCTGGAGAGCGCCGAGTTCGCCCTGATGCTGCTGGTGGCATCCGTCCCCGTCGCGCTGCCCGCCACCTACACGCTGGCCACGGCGCTCGCCAGCCTCGTCCTGTCGCGCAAGGGCGTGCTGGTGACGCGGCTGCCGGCGGTGGAGGAAGCCGCAGCCATGGACACCCTAGTCTCGGACAAGACCGGCACGCTGACCCAGAACACCCTGACCCTGGCCGGCGTGAAACCGCTGGCGCCGGAGGCGGATGAAGCTGCGGTGCTGCGCGCGGCCGCCCTGGCCAGCGACGACGCCACCCAGGACCCGCTCGACCTCGCCATTCTGGTGCCGGCGCGGGCGCGCGGGCTGCTGCGGGATGCGCCGCCGCGCGCGGACTTCCACCCCTTCGATCCGACGACGCGGCGCAGCGAGGGCATCTATACGGTGGCGGGCCGGGCCTGGCATGCGGTCAAGGGTGCGGCGAACGTGATCGGCCCGCTATGCCGCCTCGATGCCGCGGGTCAAGCGGCGCTGGAGGCGGCGGAACGGCAGCTCGGCGCGAGCGGGGCGCGGGTACTGGCGGTGGCCGCGGGCGAGGCCCAGGATCTGCGCCTGCTGGGCGTGGTGGGACTGGCCGATCCCCCGCGGGCCGATGCGGCCGATCTCATCGCCCGCCTGCGCACCCTGGGCGTGCGCGTGCACATGGCCACCGGCGATGCGCTGGAGACCGCACGCGCCATCGGCGCCCAGCTGGGGCTGGGCGAGCGGGTGTGCGAGGCCCGGGGCGCGGGCCTGCGCGACGTGGAATCCTGTGACCTGTTTGCGCGGGTACTGCCGGAAGACAAGCACGCCATCGTGCAGGCGCTGCAGCAACGGGGCCACGTGACCGGCATGACCGGCGACGGCGTGAACGACGCGCCGGCCCTGCGTCAGGCGGAACTGGGGGTGGCGGTGGCCAGTGCCACCGACGTGGCCAAGGCCGCGGCCGGTGTAGTGCTCACCGAGCCGGGGCTTGCCGGGGTGCTGACGGTGGTCCGCGAAGGGCGCGAGGTGCACCGGCGCATGCTCACCTACACCCTGAACAAGGTGCTCAAGACCTTCGAGATCGTGGTGTTCCTCACCCTGGGCCTGTGGCTCACCGGCGGCTTCGTCATGTCCTCGACGCTCATCGTGCTGCTGCTGTTCACCAACGATTTCGTCACCATGACCATAGCCGGTGACCGCGTGCAGCCGGCGCCGCGGCCCCAGCGCTGGCGCGTGGGGGCGTTGGTGGGCGCGGCATTCGTGTTCGCCGCGCTGTGCCTGGTGTTCTCGTTTGGCTTCTACTGGTGGGGGCGCACGGCCTGGGGCCTCGATCCGGCGCAGGCGCAGACCCTGGCCTTTCTGATCCTGGTGTTCACCAACCAGGCCAATGTCTACGTGCTGCGCTGCGACGGGCCGCTGTGGAGCCTGGCGCCGGGCCGCTGGATGCTGCGGGCGAGCCTCGCCGACGTGGTGGCCGTCACGCTGCTCGCGGGACTGGGCCTGTTGATGGCCGCCGTGCCCTGGACGCTGGTGGGCGTGCTGCTCGGGGCCACGCTAGGCTTTGCCCTGATACTGGATCAGGTGAAGCGCTTCGTATTTCCCCGATTCGCCATCGTCTGAGCAACGGGCCTCAGGTGCGGAACTGGGCGGTGAGCTCCGCCAGGCGTTCGGCCACCTGGCCCATTTCCTGGCTGGTGTGGGCGGCCTCGCCGGCGGCACCGGCCGTGCTTTCCGAGGCCTGGGCCACGCGCTCCACCGTGCGCGCCACTTCCCGGGTGGCTTCCGCCTGTTCCTTCAGCGCCGCGCCGATTTCCGTGATGGCGGCGAGCACTGCGTCGGTCTGATGGCGGATGGCCGCCACCGCGTCTCCGGCCTGATTGGCCACCGCCACCCCGTCTTCCACCAGCTTGACCCCGGCGCCCATCTGCCCCGTGGCGGCCCGGGTCTGGGACTGGATGCGTTCCACCATGCGGCCGATTTCCACCGTGGAGTGGGCGGTGCGCTCGGCGAGTTTCCTCACCTCGTCGGCGACGACGGCAAAGCCACGCCCCTGCTCGCCGGCGCGGGCGGCCTCGATGGCGGCATTGAGCGCGAGCAGATTGGTCTGGTCGGCGATTTCCTTGATGGTGTTGACGATGGCGCCGATCTCGCCGGAAATGCTTTCCAGCTCGTTTATCCCATCGGCGGCCTGGCGCACGGTGTCGGCGATACGGGCGATCTCGCCTGCCGCCTCGTGTACGACTCTCGCGCCATTTTCCGCCGCTTGGCCGGCCGTTTCCGCTGCGCGCCGGGCGTCAGCGGCGTTGGCTTCCACATGGTCCATGGACACCGACAGTTCCTCCACCGTGGCCGCCATGGCGGAGGTGGCTTCCGAGGCACTCGCCGCGTCCTGGGCCACGGATTGGGCGGATGCCGCGGTGCCGGCGGCGGCCAGGGTCATGCGGCTGGCGCTGTGGCGCATTTCTATGGCAAGCTCACAGAGGCGGTTGCGCATCTGCTGCAGGCGGTCCATGAGCACCCCCACCTCGTTTTTACCCAGATTGGGAGTGTCGATGCGCAACTCGCCGTGCGCCACCTGGTCCGCCACCGCCACGGCCTGTCTGAGGCCGCTGCTTACCCGCCGCCAGGTGTCGAAGGCAAGCACGCTCATCAACAGCGCCCCCGCCCCGGCGATCTCGAAGAACAGCGCTTTGCCGTGGGCCTGAACGGCCACGATCACACTCATGGCCACACCCAGCACCCCGAGCAGCGCGATGCGGGTGGAGAGGTGCACATCGGCCAGGCGCAGGGACAGGCGGGTTATCCAACCGCGCAAACCAGGCGGGATGACCCGTCCGCCATCGAGGCGGAAGCCCTCGCCCGCGCGCATGCGGGCATAGAGGGATTCAGCGGCGGCCACTTCCTCGCGGCTCGGGGCAAGCCGCACGCTCATGTAGCCGCTGCCATCCGGCAGGGGCGTGACGGTGGCCTTGACCCAGTAGTGGTCGCCGTCCTTGCGGCGGTTCTTCACCAGGCCATGCCAGGCGCGGCCCGCCTTGAGTGTTGCCCACAGGTCGCGAAAGGCTTCCTCGGGCATGTCCGGATGGCGGATGATGTTGTGGGGCTGGCCGAGCAACTCTTCCCGCGTGAAGCCGGCGTATTCCACAAAGTCGTCGTTGACATAGGTGATGCGCCCCTTGGTGTCCGTGTGCGAGATGATGGAACAGTCCGCGCGGACGGGGTATTCCCGCTGGGTGACGGGCTGGTTGTTGCGCATGGTGCTTTCTCCTTATTGGGAACGGTAGCCAATAGCGGCGCCCCCCGGCGCCTTGTGGGGGCTATAGCGGCGGGGAGGAAAAAAATCTTTAGCGCCGCAGGGGGTCTTTGACCCGCGGGCTGTGGGATCCGCCCGTCAGGCCAGGCCCAGGGCGGCGGTGTAGGCCAGGCCGGGGTAGTGGAAGGGCACCGGCCCTTCCGGCTTGGCGTGCAGGAATTGCTGCACGAAGGGGTCGGGGGAGGCCACCATTTCCTCGGTGGGCCCCTGGGCGGCGATTTTGCCGTCCAGGATCAGGTAGAGGTAGTCCACCACTTTGAGGGACTCGCTCACGTCGTAGGTGACCACGATGGAGGTGACGCCCAGGGCGTCGTTGAGCTTGCGGATCAAGTTGGCGATGACGTTCAGGGAAATGGGATCCAGCCCGGCGAAGGGTTCGTCGTAGATCAGGATCTCGGGGTCCATGGCGATGGCGCGGGCGAGCGCCACGCGGCGTGCCATGCCGCCGGACAGCTCGCTGGGATAGAGGTCGCGCGCGCCCCGCAGGCCCACCGCGTCCAGCTTCATGAGCACCAGGTCGCGGATCATGCGCTCCGGCAGGTCGGTGTGCTCCCGCAGCGGAAAGGCGATGTTGTCGAAGACGGTGAGGTCGGAGAACAAGCCGCCGGCCTGGAACATCATGCCCATCTTGCGCCGCAGCCGGTACAGCGCGTCGTTGTCCAATTCGTGCACCGTCTGGCCATCGACCTTGACGAAGCCCCGTTGCGGACGCAGTTGGCCGCCGATGTGGCGCAGCAGCGTGGTCTTGCCGCAGCCGGAGGCGCCGAGGATGGCGCACACCTTGCCCCGCGGCACGGCCAGCTCGATGCCCTTGAGAATGGCGTTGTCGTTGTAGGCGAAATGCAGGTCCGAGATTTCGATGACAGGATCGCGGCTGTCCATGGACATATCGTTTGCGGTTGGCGATTGGCGGGCCACTAGCGGGGGGTGCCTTGGGCGGGGGCGCGCTCCACGATCAGGGTCAGGGTCTGATCCCCTAGGGAAAAGGCTTCCTTCACCGTGCCGGTGACTTCCAGCCGTTCACCCCGATTGGGTAAGGGCCGTTCCGTGACCACGGCGATGGTGCCGGTGCCATCATCCAAGGTGAAATATTTGACGAAGAGCAGGGAAAACACACTTCTGACTTCGCCGCGCACCGTGACCGTCTTCTCGGCATAGTCGCGGGGATGGGTGAGAATCTCGCCGATTGGGGTCACCGTCGTGCAGGCTGCGAGTAGGCCCGTGAGGACGACGGGGGTCAGACGCGAGACTGGCATGGGCATGGAAGGTCTCCGTTGCGGGCGCGTAGGACGCAAGTATAACCGTAGCGGATGCGCGTCGGCAGGCTCGGATGCACAATGGGGGGAGGAGGCGGGCACACATCTTGTCATGGAAACTCAGTGGATCGTCTACGTGCTGCGCTGTGGGGATGGCAGCCTCTATACCGGCATCACGACCGATCTGGCGGCACGCCTGGCTGCCCACAATGCGGGGCGTGGTGCCAAATATACCCGCAGCCGGTTGCCAGTTGTGCTCGTCTATCAGGAACAAGTCGGCGACCGCAGCGCGGCCTTGCGGCGAGAGCGCGCCATCAAAGCACTACGCGCGCGGGAAAAGTGGCGTCTGGTCGAGGCCGCGCAAGGCCTCACCCGTCCCTTCCGGGATTATGGTCTAGACTGAGACAGGGGTGTCTGGCCTCCGCCGCATCCTTGGATCCCTGTCAGAGGAGCCCACCATGTCCGATCCGAAATCCGCCTCTTCTCCACCCGTGCAAGTCACGCCCGAGGAACGCTATCGCCTGATTGCCGAAGCGGCGTATTTCCGCGCCCAGCGGCGGGGCTTCGTCGGAGGGGATCCGGTCCAGGACTGGCTCGAGGCGGAAGCCGAGATCGATCGCATGCTGGCGGCCGGCGCGCTGCCCGCTTCCGTGAGCGCGAAACAGCGTTTCCAGAGCCAGCTGGAGAACCAGTTGCGCGAGCTGGACGAGCGCATCGAGTCCCTCAAGGTGCAGGCCAGTCTTGCCCGACTGGAGCTCAAGAGCGAATTCCAGCAGGAGCTCGACGCGTTGGAAGGGCTGCGCAACCGGTTGCGCGGGCGGCTGGAGGAAATCCGCATGCAGGCAGAGGGCGCCTGGGAAGATCTCAAAAGTGGCGCCGAAAAAGCCTGGGAGGACTTGCGCCAGGCGGTGGAGCGCGTCGCGAAACGCTTTCGCTGAAGCAGCGCCGGCGTGGCTTTTACGGGACAGAGCGAGGAGGCCACCATGAAACTCACTTCCCCCGCCTTTCGCCATGGGGAGGCGATTCCCGCTGCCTATACCTGTGACGGTCGCGACGTCTCGCCGCCGCTCGCCTGGAGCGCGCTGCCCCCTGGCACCCGCAGCCTGGTACTCATCGTCGATGACCCGGACGCTCCGGACCCTGCCGCGCCACGCATGGTGTGGGTGCACTGGGTGCTCTACAACCTGCCGCCCGACAGCACGGGGCTGGCGGAAGCGGCGACGCTACCGCCCGGGGCGCGCGCGGGCATCAACGATTTCCGGCGCACGCGCTATGGCGGTCCCTGTCCGCCCATCGGCCGGCACCGCTACTTTTTCAAGCTCTACGCCCTCGACACCCGCTTGCCGGAAATGGGGGCCGCCAGCAAAGCACAGCTCGAGCGCGCCATGGCCGGACACGTGCTGGCCGAGGCGGTGCTGATGGGCACCTACGAGCGGCGAGGCGATTGAGATGGAACCATAGTGGGGGCGATTGTGGCAGGCGCGATGGTACGAGGGGTGGTTGTGGCAGCGGCTTTAGCCGCGATAAACCCTGGGGTTTGGCTGCGACTAAGCCATTGCAGCTTGCCCATCGGCGCTAAAGCGCCTGCCACCCAAGCTTGACGCTTCCGAGAAGCTCACGCAATCTGACAACATGCTACCCATACCTTCTCGCCCCCTCGATGGGGCGGAACTTGCCCGTCTCGAACAGTTCCTGCGCTCTCACGCCTGCGGTCCCGACGCCATGGGGGTTTCGCGTGCCCATGGTTTCTTGACTGCCGGCGTGTGTGGGCCGGAAAGCCTGTCGCCGGAGGAATGGATCCGCCTGGTGTTCGACGAGCCGGTGTTTGCCAGCGGCGAGCAGGCGCAGGACATGCTGGGGTTGGCGCTCGCCCTTTACCGCGACATCGAGCACGGCCTGGCGGCGGGTGATTTCCGCCCCGTGCTGGAATACGTGCGCGCCGGCGGCGGGGCGGTCTACCTCGATCCCCGTTCCTGGTGCGAAGGCTTCATCGCTGGCACCAATCTGTTCCGTGAGCACTGGACGGGCGCTGCGCGGGAGATGTTGCAGGATGCGCTGGATGTGATTTTCCGTCTCGCCCGCCTCAAGCCGGATGGTGGTAGCCAGCATGCGCGCCTATGTCAGGCGCTGCCTCTGGCGGCAGAGGCGGTCTACGCTTTCTGGCGCGAAGAACGGCGCGACTCGACTTGAAGGACGGCCCTTCGCAGACTATTGAGCATTATGTAAGTAGGTGACACCTTTGTGTCGTCCCCGCGAAAGCGGGGACCCAGGAATACGGCGAGGAATACCCTGGATTCCCGCTTTCGCGGGAATGACGTTTGACTTACGCAGCCTGTCAACGACTTACGTAACGCTCAATAGGTTCAAATTAAGAGGGTTCGCACGGCCAGACGCGCGCTGCCCTGCCGCGCGTTGGGCCATGCTTGACTACGCGACCGACGAGGAGGGTTGTACCATGCACACCACACCCCATGTCACACCGGATATTCAGCCGGACATTCCCCGCGATCCCGATGCTTGCCTCATCGCGCCCGATTGGAGCCGCGGGCAGGCCGAACGGGCGGCGCGCGCCGAGGGGCTCACCCTTAGCGACGAGCACTGGGAAGTCATCCAGGCCCTGCGTGCCTGGTTTAGCCGCCATGAGCAGGCCGGTCTGCCCATCCATCTGCGCGATCTGCACGATGCACTGGACGAGGCTTTCCATGCCCGCGGCGGCATCCGCTATCTCTACGAGCTGTTCCCCTGCGGACCCATCGCCCAGGGCTGTCGGCTGGCGGGTATCAAGCCGCCCTTCATCGCCCGCGATCCCAGTTTCGGAAGCGTTGCCTGAAGCATTGGGTGCGGCGCCCCGCAGGGGTGGGCCGCGCAGGGGGACATTGTGCGCGCCGCCAATGTGGGAGGGCTCATGTGGGAGCGGCTTTAGCCGCGATGAACCCATTGAAGCTTGCCCACCGCCGCTAGGGTGCCGCCCACAGCACTCAAGCCCCTCCCAGAGCAGTGCGAGAGTGGCTTAACCCGCGATACAGGGCGCCCCGTTGCTCTAGTTGAGCAGGGATTCAACTTGTAACAGGATGCCGGTATCCTGGCGTCCATGCATCCCCCCAAGGAAACCTTGCAAGAAAGCATCGCGGCGCAGCGACGGGAGTTGAAAGCGCTGCTTCAGGCACCCCTGCGTGAGGTGGCGCGCGCGGCGGCGCGTGTCTGGCCGCGGCGGGCGGAACTCGATAGCGTGCTGCAAAACCTTCTAGCGCGCGTGCCCCACTGCAAATACCTCTACGCCCTAGATGTCCACGGCGTGCAGATCAGCGACAACGTGGGACATGAGGGCATCGTGCAGGCGGACTACGGGCGCGATCGCTCCGAGCGTCCCTATCTGCGCGAGGCGGTGCCCGCGGAGGGCTTTCGCCTGTCCCAGGCCTATATCAACCTGCGCGAAAAGCGCCCTGCCCTGACGGCGATTCAGCTCGTGCGCGACGATTCCGGCATGGTGCTGGGTTTCATTGGCGCCGATTTTTTCCTGCATGATTTGCCGCTCACCCGCGAGCTCTATGAGGAGCCGCGCTATTGGCGGCAGATCAAGGGGGATCCCTCGATTCGCGGCACGGTCTTCCACCAGACGCGCACCGAGAGCGAAATGGATCGCAGGATCGATACCGTGCTGGCGGTGGTGGAGGAGCTGATGGTGGACCACGGGGTGTTCCACGTGATCCTGCATTTTTCCAGCAGTCGCGCGGTGCTGTGGGTTTTCGATGACCCTTACCGCTACCGGCTTTTGGACATCGATGCCCTGGTCTCGCCCGACAGTTGTCTTGCCTATCCGCGGCGTCCCTATCCGGAAGGCACGGTGGTGCCCAGGGAGGCGATCCGGCCGGTGCTCACCCAGCTCAGGGCCCTGCGTTTCATGGACGAGATGTTTTATCTGCGTTCAGGCACGCTCAATCTCTTCAACGGAATCGTCGGCCTCACCTTTTCCTGCGACGGCTCCCACTATATTCCCTACGACGAGTTTCTTGGCATGGATCAGGTATTCTGGCTGGGCAACGTGGGCGGCCAGTGAAGCGTCATGGGGTGTAACCATCGAAGCTTACGCAAGTAGGTGACACGCTCCGCCCGGGCCGTCATGCCTGCGCAGGCGGGAATCCAGCTCCACGTGCGCACGACCCGCGCCGCCTCTGGATTCCCGGTCGCCTGCGGCGAACGGTATGCTGGTTCAGGTCGCAGTGCTGCCAATGGGCATCCAGGCGAGTGGGCCTCCACGGTCTCCATGTCATCGCCTGCGACGGGGAAGCCCAGCAAAAGTCCCATGCGGCGAAGGGCCCATCGGCGTGGGCGTGACGATGCTGCCGCGGGTCGCGGCCATGTCGATGGAAGCACGCGGCCGATCATTGAGTCTGGTAACTCGAAAAGAAGGAGGATCCGCATGCCCATCACTCAGGAGTTCAAGGAGTTCATCACACGGGGGAATGTGGTCGATTTGGCCGTTGGCGTGGTCATTGGGGCGGCTTTCGGCAAGCTGGTCAACGCTTTCGTCAAGGACATTCTGATGCCCCCCATCGGCATGCTGCTTGGCGGGGTGGATTTTGCGCAGCTATACATCGACCTCAGTGGCCGCGGTTACCCCAGCCTCGAGGCTGCCGAGAAGGCAGGCGCGCCGATCCTGCGCTATGGCGCGTTTCTCAACGCAGTGGTCGATTTCGTGATCGTCGCCTTCGCTCTCTTTCTGGTGGCCAAGTTCTACAATCGGGTCAAACGCGCAACGCCGCCTGCGCCTGCCTCGCCGGCGGAGGACGTCCAGCTTTTGCGTGAGATCCGCGACGCCTTGCGTAAAGATTGAGAATCAGCTGAGTGCGCGACCTTTCTGCCACTTCCTCGCGCGCTATGGGCGAGCGTTCTGCTGTCGCGGGTATGGTGGCTACGCCCTGGAGAGAGGGGTGCGGGTCACGCCTGGTTTGGATCCAGGGCGTGACCCTGGGGTGGGATGTCAATGCTTGTCGTGGCCTTTCTTTTTGCCCTTGTCGGCACCCTTGTGCCGGCCTTCGTTCTCGTGGGGCGCGGGCATGGCCGGTTCGGCGGGGGTGGCCGGGGTGGCCTTGGGTGGCTCTGCGGGCCGCCCCATGTCGTGGGGCGCGGGCATGGCCGGTTCGGCGGGGGTGGCAGGCGTGGCGCGATGGGGGTTGGCGGCCTGGGCGCCAAAGCTGGCGAGCGCACCGGTGGCGAGGATGAGGATGAACAACTTACGCATGATGGTCTCCTTTGATCGACTCAAGCTGGGCACGGGAACATTTCCCATGCCGCATGCCGGTAACGCGCGGTCCGTCTTAAGCGTTGACAAATTTGCCATTGCCGTAGAGATAATTCCATCGAGACTGACAAGGGTTGTTGAGCCTACCCCGAGATCGCCATTCCCGCGCAAGCCGGAACGCAGGCGGGGATTGCTGCGGTTTGGATGATGTCCTGGATTCCGGCTTGCGGCGATATTGGCTGGAATGATGACGAAGGCATCAACCCTGTGGAGGCGGGAGAAGATCATTTCCTGCCGGATAATTTTCCCCCATCCCTGCGGAGGTGTTCGCCATGCCCAGCATCCTGCTCCACCGCAAGCCGCTCGACATAGTGCTTTCGCCGCGCGCAGAGGCGGCGTTGGCGAACCTGGCCGAACCGCTGGTGGCGGAGATGGAACTTTATTTCAGCTGTCTTATCCGCAAAGCGGTGCGTTTCCGGTCTCTGGCGGGTGAGTCCGATGCGGTGTGCGTGAGCGAAAAGCTCTACGTGCGTTTCCGCCCCGTGGTGGCCAAGGCCTGTGGAGCCAAGGTGGCCGATGGGCCCCCGCCGCTCACGGAGGTCGAGGTGTGCCATGTCGAAGCCTTCCAACCCAGCTGGCTCAGCATCGACTACCAGGATGGAACCTGGCGCGGAGCTTTCGGTTATGACGCGCATTGAATGGGTGTTGATCGCCACGCTATGTCTGCCTACTTGGGCCTGGGCGGAGCGCCCGGTCTCGGAGACCGCCGCGCGCGCCGCGCAGATGCGACTTGAACTTGCCCGCAAGGAGCAAGCCGAGGCGGAGCGGACCCTGCGGCTGGCGGAACAAGACCTCGCCGACGCCCGGCGACGGGAGGAAACCCTGACGCGGCAACTCAAGGAGGCACAGGCGGCGCGACAAGCGGCGGAGAGCCAAGTACAGGCTCGGCGCGAAGGGCTGGCCGCCGCGCGCAAGCGGGTGGAACAGGCCGAGACCCAGGTGCGCGCCGCCTGGGGCCACTGATTCACGCGGCACGTAGCGCGTCCACGATGTTCAGGCGCGCCGCGCGCAGAGCAGGCAGAAAGCCACCTGCCACACCCATCGCCAACGCAAACCCTAGCGAGGCGGCGACGATCCTTGGCGTGAGGCGAAAACCGAAGGCGATCTCGGCAAAAGTTTGCCAGTTCATGGTGGACAGGGTGAACACCTGCATGAAGGAGGCGGCCACTACCCCGATCACGCCGCCGATGAGTGCCAAAAGCAGTGATTCCGCGAGGAAGGCGGTGAGGATGCGCCGGCGCGTGAAGCCCAGCGCGCGCAGGGTGCCGATCTCTTGCGTGCGGTTGGCCACTGCCGCGTACATGGTGATCATGGCGCCGATGGTGGCTCCTGCGGAAAAAATCACTGCCAGCGCAAGCCCCAGGATTTCGATGAAGCGGGCGAGGGTCTCCGACTGGTCGGCATAGAAGCGCGTCTCCCGCTTGGTTTCCAC
This sequence comes from Thiobacter sp. AK1, assembly GCF_039822265.1. NCBI lineage: Bacteria > Pseudomonadati > Pseudomonadota > Betaproteobacteria > Burkholderiales > Thiobacteraceae > Thiobacter > Thiobacter aerophilus. Next base: position 38,814 of record NZ_JBAJEX010000004.1, on the reverse strand, counting down.
CGTCAGGCGTGGGTCGGAGGCAAGCCGCGCCTGAAAGGCATCGAAGGCCTGTGGGTTACGCAGGCGCACGATCACGGAAGAATAGGCCGGGCGGCGGAAGGCCTGCATGAGCTGATCGGCATCGCCCCAGATTTCGGAATCAAAGGCGCTGCCGCCGGCATCGAATAGGCCCACCACGCGCCATTCCCGCTGACCGAAGCGCAGCGTCTCGCCCAGCCCCGCGCCCTGGAAGCGCGCCGCCACGTTGCGACCGGCGATGACCTCCGAAGCGCCCGGGCGAAATGGCCGCCCGTCCGTGAGTCGCACCTGTGGTCGCAAGGCGGCACCCTGCGGCCCCACGCCACGAATGGTGACGTTGGCCGGGCCGTCTCCCGCCCGCTTGCGTAGGCTGATGAGCACCACGATCTCTCGGGAAGCGAGTAGCTGGCCGTGCGCGTCGAAAGCCACTTCCGGCTGGCTTTCCACGATGGCCGCTTGGGCGCGCTCGACGCCGCTTTGCACTTCGGTCTGGGCACCGCGCCGGATGACCACCGCGTTGTCCGGGGAGCCGCTTTGGACCAATGCCGCGCGCAAGCCCTCGCTCAGCATGAGCACGGTGGCGAACACGAACACCACCAGCGCCATGCCGCTCGCCGTGAGCAGCGTGGTGGCACGCCGCGTGGCCAGGTTGCGCGCCACGTAGGAGAAGGGTACGCCCAGCCCTGTCATCAACCAATACTCCGCAATCCAGCGACGATGTTTACGCGCGCGCCTTTCTCGGCCGGCACCAGCGCGGCGATGAACCCCACCAGCAATGCAGCCAAGGCCTGCAGTCCCAGGGTCTGAGGCTGGACCCGGAAAACTGGAAACAGACTGGCGAGTTGCCTGCCGAAAGCGTCGCTCGCGGGAAAGGTGAGAGCCATGGCCATTGCCCCGCCCAGCAGGGCGATGGCCAGTGATTCGCCATAGACCAACAGCCGCACGAAGCCGGGACCGAAGCCGAGCGCCTTGAGGGTGGCGTACTCCGCCAGGCGTTCGCGGGCACTCATCGCCATGGTATTGGCCATCACCGCCAGGATGATCACGATCACCACGTAGGAGACAGTCTGAATGGCAAGGAGAATGGCCTCGGTCATGGACACGAAGGAAAGCTGGAAGGCCTTTTCCGTTTCGGTGCGGGTTTCGGCCAGTGAGTTGCGGAATAGCGCATCGAGTGCGTTAGAAATCGCCGCGGCGCGGCTGGCATCGTCGATGCCTACGATGAACACGCCCACCGTGTTGGCGCGGCGGGGGAAGTTGCGCTTGGCGGTCTCGTTGAGATAGGCCCAGTGGAAAAAGAACAGCCCCTCATCGGTGCTGGCTTCCGCGCCGCGGTAGATGCCGCGGATGGTGAAGCGCCAGGTACCCGGCCAGATGGTGCCACGCAGGCTCACCGTGTCGCCTAACCGCCAACCGAAGCGCTGGGCAAGCTTGCGCCCCACCACCGCGCCTTGCCGGTCGCGCAGGAAGGCCTGCATCTGTGCGGGTTGCACGATGAATTCGGGATAGAGCCGGAAGTAGCTGGCTGCGTCCACCGCGAACTGGGGAAAGAAATTGCGCTCGCTGACATAGACGCCGCCGAACCAGTTGGAATGGGAAACCTGGGTTACACCGGGCACGGCGCGGATTTTTTGCAGATAGGAAAGCGGCAGGGGAAACACCAGGGAGATCGCATTACGGGTCACCAATCGGCTCATCGAGGTGGCCTCCGCGGCCGCATACCAGGCCCCCACCACGGTTTGCAGCAAGCCGAAGGCGAGCACCGCCACCGTCACGCCCAGCAGCGTGAGCCCGCTGCGCAACCGGTGGCGGAAGACATTCTTCAGAATGAGTTTGAGCAGCATGGCTCACGCCGGGTCATGGGTGAGCACGCCCTTGTCCAAATGCCGCAGGCGGTGGGCTCGCTCGGCCGCCTTGGGGTCGTGGGTGACCATGATGATGGTCTTGCCGAGTTCCTGGTTGAGGCGCTCGAGCAAATCCAGGATATCTTGGCCGGACTGGCGATCCAGATCGCCGGTCGGCTCATCCGCCACGATCAGCGTGGGATCGGTGATGATGGCGCGGGCAATAGCCACCCGCTGCTGCTGCCCGCCCGAGAGCTGGGCGGGATAATGGTCCATGCGGTCGGCCAGTCCCACCATGGACAGGGCTAGGCTCGCCCGCTCCTGCCGCTCGCGCCGCGACAGACCAAAGAGGATGAGCGGCAACGCCACGTTCTCCAGGGCGGTCAGTACGGGCATCAGGTTGTAGAACTGGAAGATGAAGCCCACATGACGCGCACGCCAGGCGGCGAGGGTCTCCTCGTCGAGGCGGGTGATGTCGATGCCATCGACGCTGATGCGACCCGCGTCCGGGTGGTCGATGCCGGCGATGAGATTGAGTAGGGTGGTCTTGCCGGAGCCCGACGGGCCCATCAGACCAAGGAATTCTCCGCGTTCGATGTCGAAACTGATGTCGTCCAGCACCGGTACCACTTGTGTCCCACGGCGGTAGGCTTTGCGCAAATGGCGTATGAGCACCAGCGGCTTCTTCTCATCGGACATGGCGTGGACCTGGAAAAGTTGGAAAGCAGGGCTAGTTAGCACGTGCAGCCAGCGCAGAAGCGATGGAAGAGCGAACCATCACTCTTTTTCTGCAATGCGGACCCGGCTACCATCGCGCAGAGTGCCGGGATGGAGCACCACGGTCTCGCCGGGGCTGAGTCCCCCATCGATGACCACCAGATCGCCAAGGCTCTCCCCTAGGGTGACGGGCACCTCGCGCGCCCGGCCCTTATCGATGCGCAGCACTACGGCGCGGCCATCCCGCCGCATCACCGCCGCGGCGGGCAGGGCGGGCCGGGGCTGATGTTCCTGCGCGCGCAAGGGACGGGACAGAAAGGCCACCTTGGCGGCCATATCAGGTAACACACGTTGGTCGAGACGATCGAAGGCCACCTTGACCAGGACGGTGGCCTTGGTGCGGTCCACGGTGGGTACGATGCGTGAGACACGCCCGGTAAAACGTGCATCAGGAATCGCATCGAGCTGGATCTCGCAGGGCTGGCCCACCTTCACTGCCTGCAGGTTGGACTCTGACACGTCCGCTTCCACTTCCAGCGTGGACATGTCGGCGAGCGTCACCACCGCGCCCTTCGCTTCCAGTGCCGAGGTGAAAGGCGTGATTACATCGCCCACGTTGGCGTGCTTGCTGAGTACCACCCCATCGAAAGGCGCGCGGATCGCGGTGTAATCCAACAGCACACGCACGTTGGCAAGCGCCGCTTGCGCCGCGGCCAGCGCCGCCTCGCTGGAGGCGAGGGCGGCGCGCGCCTTGTCTTCGCGCGCGAGCGCCGCATCCAAAGCGGATTCGGCGAGGAAGCGCCGCGCGAATAGCTCGCGGGCGCGGGCCAAGGCGCGGGCGGCATCGCGCCATTCGGCGGCGGCTTGTTCCCGTTGACCTTTAGCCACGCGGACATTGGCCTCGGCTTGCCGCACCTGGGCCAATAGATCGGCATTCTCCAGGCGGGCGATCACCTCGCCCGCGCGTACCCGGCTGCCTTCGGTCACCCCCAGCCATTCCAGACGGCCAGACGCCTTGGAGGCCACCGACGCCTTGCGCGCCGCGGTGACATAGCCGGTGGCATTGATGACGGTCAGCGCTTGGGAGGGCCAGGCGAGGGTCACACGGGTACTCTGCACTGGAATTGCCCGCTTGGCGGTGAACCACCAGGCAAAAAGAGCCGCGGCTAGAATCAGGACACCCAAAAGCAGGGGCCAGCGCCGCCGTCGCGGCCGTGGAATGTCCCGTGAGAGGGTAAGACGGGAGAGATCGGTGTTTTCCATCGTGTCTTCAATCCGGATTATCCATTGGACCGGCGCGTGCCCGATGTAGACTGGCGAGTGCCCAAGGCACTGCGCGGCCCAGACATTCATAACTTTATGAGATGCCACCCGCGCTTACGCGGGTGTGGGCGGCCCCACTTCGCGGCCAAGTGTTCAACCTGGCCTGCGACCATCTCGCGCCCTAAGGGGTAATCTGGGCGCAGAAAGATCGAACAGAGCTGAGCGTAACGCTTTGCGCGGGTAAGGTAAACCGACACGCGCGGCGACGGCCCGTAGCTCAATGGATGCCCACACGTAGGGCGTGGGGTATGCTTGGCGCGCATGGCTCGCCCGCTCTTCGCATCCTTCCTCAATCCCGGCGTGGCGCCACGCGAGATGTGGGCGTGGGCGCTCTACGATTTTGCCAACTCCGGCTACACCACGGTGGTCATCACTGCGGTGTTCAATGCGTATTTCGTTTCGGTGGTGGTGGGCAATGCCCCCTGGGCCACCTTCGCCTGGACGCTGGCGCTCTCGGTTTCCTATGCCCTGATCGTGCTCACCGCGCCTGTCATCGGCGCCTACGCCGATGCCTGGGCTGCGAAGAAGCGCCTGCTTTTTTTCACCACCATCGGCTGCGTGCTGTTCACTGCGGCCCTGGGCCTCGTGGAGCCGGGTCGCTTCGGCGCCGCTGTGGCGTTCATTCTGCTGTCGAATTTTTTCTACGGCACCGGCGAGAATCTGATTGCCGCCTTTCTACCAGAGCTGGCGCGCCCCCGTGCCATCGGTCGGGTCTCGGCCTGGGGTTGGAGCTTAGGCTATCTGGGGGGCCTCGTGAGCCTGGCCGCCTGCCTAGCCTACATCGCGTGGGCCGAGGCGCGCGGGCAGACGGCGGTGCAGTTCGTGCCGGCAACCATGGTCATCACGGCGCTGTTTTTTGCCCTGGCGGCAACGCCCACCTTTTTGTTTCTGCGGGAACGCGCCGTGCCGCAGCCGCAGCGGGTTGCTGGGCAGCGCGTGCGAGAGGCTTTTGTGCGCCTGGCCCACACCCTGCGCGAGGCGCGCGCCTTTCGCGATCTATTCCGCTTCCTGCTGTGCACGCTGTTTTATCAAGCCGGCATCCAGGCGGTGATCGCGCTGGCCGCCATCTATGCCCAGCAGGTGATGGGCTTTTCCGTGCGCGAGACCATCGAGCTGGTGTTCGTGGTCAACATCACCGCGGCCCTGGGCGCGTTGCTGTTCGGCTGGCTGCAAGACCGCATCGGCCACGTGGCGACGATTGCGCTCACGTTAGTCGGCTGGATCTTCATGGTGCTGCTGGCCTACATCGCCCGCGGCCCCATCCTGTTCTGGCTGGCCGCCAACCTCGCCGGCATCTCTATGGGTGCCAGCCAGTCTGCCGGCCGCGCCCTGGTGGGGCTGCTGAGCCCGGCGGCGCGGCGGGCCGAGTTCTTCGGGCTGTGGGGCTTTGCGGTGAAACTCGCCTCCATCTTCGGCCCGCTCACCTACGGCGTGGCCACTTGGGTAAGCCGCGGCAACCACAGGTTGGCGATCCTCATCGTGGGCAGCTATTTCGTGATCGGGCTCACGATTCTGGCTGGGGTAAGCGTGAGGCGGGGACGGCGGGCTGCGCTGCGTGGCTGACGTGGGTGCGCCGGTTGGCTAGAATGGCGCGCGGACAAATGCTAGCGCACAAACAACACATGTCTCATCCCGCCGGCGTCTCTTGCTCTGACCGCGCTTGGCTCAAGCCGTGGATATACCTCCTGGTGTGCCTGGTGTGGTTGTTGCCGGGCCTGACCGGCCATGACCCGTGGAAGCCGGATGAGGCGTACGGTTTCGGTCTGATCTATCACATCGTGCGAAGCGGCGACTGGGTCGTGCCCACCCTGGGCGGCGAGCCGTTCATGGAAAAGCCGCCGCTTTATTTCTTGACGGCGGCCTTGTTCGTCCACCTCCTATCGCCGCCCCTGGCTTTGCATGATGCAGCCCGTCTGACCAGTGCGTTCTACATGGCGATCACACTCCTGTGCCTGGCGTTCACCGCGCGCCACTTGTACGCAAAGGAACGCGCGTGGCCAGCGGTGATGGCATTCGTCGGCTGCTTCGGATTGCTGCTGCCGGCACATCAGATTCTCACCGACCTGGCGATGGTGAGTGGCACCGCCATGGGTCTGCTCGGCTTGGCAATGGCTCGCAGTCGCCCGGTCGCGGGCGGCATCTTATTGGGTACGGGTGCCGGCGTCGGCTTCATGAGCAAGGGTCTGCTCGCGCCGGGTTTGCTTGGTGTGACGGCAGTGGCCATGCTGGCTTTTCCTGCTTGGCGCGCGCGGGGCTATGTTCGGTCGCTCGGGGTGGCTGCCATTGCTGTGCTACCCTGGGTGACGATCTGGCCCTTCGCGCTATACCGCCGCTCGCCCCAGCTTTTCGTGGAATGGCTCTGGATCAACAATTTCGGACGCTTCCTCGGCTTTGCTCCCCTGGGGCCCACCAGCGAGCCGTTCTTCTACCTGCTCCGTCTGCCGTATCTCGCCTGGCCGGCAGTGCCCTTCGCGTTATGGACATTATGGCGCAATAGGCTGCGTTGTCTCACACGAGCCGAATTGCAGCTACCCTGCGTTTTTCTGGCGGTTGCGCTGGGTGTGCTAAGTCTCTCATCCTCGGCGCGTGAACTCTACGCTTTACCCCTGTTGTTGCCCATCGCCCTATTGGCGGCAGTCGAGATGGAAAGCCTGCCGCGGCGGCTCGAGGGTGCGTTGTATGGGTTGGGGCTGGGGTTTTTCGCGCTGGCAGCGTGTGTCCTCTGGGTGATTTGGGCGGCGGTGGACTTGGGCGTGCCGGCCGCAGTGGCGGCGCGCTTGACGGCGTTCCAACCAGGCTACCAGCCGACGGCGCGTCCCCTCGCTCTCGGCTTTGCCATAACCATCAGTCTAGGCTGGCTGGCGCTGATGGCGCTGGCGCGGCAGCGGCCAGGACGCGCCCTGCTTGGCTGGAGTAGCGGTGTTGCCTTGGCCTGGGCGCTTGCGGCGACTCTGCTGCTGCCCTGGCTGAATACCGGCATGAGCTATCGCGGCATGCTCATGAGCCTAAAGCGGGCGCTGCCTGCTCAATACCGCTGCATGGAGAGCCACGGCTTGGGCGAGCCGCAGCGGGCCTTGTTGGATTACTACCTGGGCATTACGACCCACCGCCACGAGACGGGGGGAAAGGATGCATGCGATCTCATCCTATGGCAGGGCAGTGCCCGCGAAAACACGCCCTGGCCTGAGGGTCGGTGGCGTTTGTTGTGGCAGGGCGCGCGGCCGGGGGACACCAAGGAGCGGTACTGGCTGTTCCAGCGCGAAGGCGCGGCCTAACACGGCTGGTGAGGGTTGCTCAAGGATAACCCTCACGGCGACAATGCCGGCCTTGCCGTAGCCCGCCCGATTCCCATGCTTCCACCCATCGAACATCGCATTGCCGCCGAACTTGGCGTCAAACCCCAACAAGTTTGCGCTGCCATCGCCTTGCTCGACGATGGCGCGACGGTGCCCTTCATCGCCCGCTACCGCAAGGAGGCCACCGGTGGGCTTAACGACAGCCAGCTGCGCACGCTGGAAGAGCGCTTGGTCTATATGCGCGAGCTGGAGGCGCGCCGCGCCGCCATCCTCGCCAGCATTCAGGAGCAGGGCAAGCTCACGCCAGAACTCGCGAACGAGATCGCGCAAGCGCAGACCAAAGAGCGGCTGGAAGATCTCTATCTGCCCTACAAGCCCAAACGCCGTACCAAGGCTCAAATCGCCCGTGAAGCGGGACTCGCGCCGCTCGCCGAGGCGCTGCTCACTGACCCCACTTTGTGCCCGGAAGACGAGGCGGAAAAGTATCTCAACGCGCAAGCCGGCTTTCCGGATGTGAAAGGCGTGCTGGAAGGCGCGCGCCAGATTTTGATGGAACGCTTCGCTGAGGACGCTGAGCTGCTGGGAAGCTTGCGCACCTACTTGGAACAACACGGCGTGGTGAAAGCGACGGTGGTGGCGGGCCAGGAAGAAGCGGGCGCTAAGTTCCGCGACTATTTCGACTTCGCGGAACCCTGGGCCCGCATTCCATCCCATCGCGCACTGGCCCTGTTTCGGGGACGCAACGAGGCGGTGCTACAGCTTGCACTGGTGCTGGATTCAGAACTCACCGCCGAGCCCGGCGCGACCCATCCCTGCGAGGCGCTTATTGCCGCCCGCTTTGGCATTCGCGATCAGGGCCGCGCAGCCGACCGCTGGCTCCTAGAAACGGTGCGTTGGGCGTGGAAGGTGAAGATTTCCCTGCACCTGGAGCTTACGCTGATGCATGCCCTGCGCGAGCGCGCGCAGGAGGAGGCGATTCGCGTCTTCGCCGGTAATCTCAAGGATTTGCTGCTCGCCGCGCCCGCTGGCCCGCGCCCCACCATCGGGCTCGATCCCGGCTTGCGCACTGGCGTGAAAGTGGCCGCGGTGGATGGCACCGGCAAGCTGCTGGATACGGCCACCCTCTATCCCCACGAACCCAGACGCGACTGGGAGGGCGCCTTGCGCGCATTGGCTGCGATGGCGAAGAAGTACCACATCGAACTGATCGCCATCGGCAATGGCACGGCCTCGCGCGAAACGGACCGACTGGTGGCCGAGCTCATTCGTCGTCATCCGGAACTGGGCCTGACCAAGGTGATGGTGTCGGAAGCCGGTGCCTCGGTGTATTCCGCCTCCGAGTTGGCGGCACGGGAATTCCCGGATCTCGACGTTACGCTGCGGGGCGCGGTGTCCATCGCGCGCCGTCTGCAGGACCCACTGGCGGAGCTGGTGAAGATCGATCCCAAGTCCATCGGCGTCGGTCAGTATCAGCACGATGTGTCCCAGACGCGGCTGGCGCGTGCCCTGGATGCGGTGGTGGAAGACTGCGTGAATGCTGTCGGGGTGGATCTCAATACCGCGTCCGTGCCACTGCTTGCGCGCATCTCGGGGCTCAATCAGAGCCTCGCCGCGCAGATCGTGGCCTGGCGTGACACGCACGGTCCCTTCCGCAACCGCCAGGAGCTGAAGAATGTACCTCGCCTCGGTGAGAAGACTTTCGAGCAGGCGGCAGGCTTTCTGCGCATCATGCAGGGTGACAACCCCCTGGATGCCTCCGCTGTGCACCCGGAAGCCTATCCCGTGGTGGAGCGCATCCTCGCCGACCTGGGCAGGAGTCTGCGCGAGGTACTGGGCAATGCCCGGATCTTGCAAAGCGTGCCGGCCACGAAATACACGGATGAACGCTTCGGTCTGCCCACGGTGAGGGACATCCTGCGTGAGCTGGAAAAACCTGGCCGCGATCCGCGGCCGGAATTCCGCACCGTCCGTTTCCAGGAGGGCGTGGAAGACATGCGCGATCTCAAGCCGGGCATGGTGCTGGAAGGCGTGGTCACCAACGTCACCAACTTTGGCGCCTTCGTGGACATCGGTGTGCACCAGGATGGGCTGGTACACGTCTCGGCCCTCTCGGAACGCTTCGTGAAGGACCCGCGCGCGGTGGTGAAAGCGGGCGATGTGGTCAAGGTGCAGGTGCTGGAAGTGGATCTGCCGCGGCGGCGCATTTCCCTCAGCATGCGGCTTACCGATGGGGCGGAGGCGGCGCCGCGAGGCATGAGCGAAGTGGGGCGCGGGCGGCGCAGCAAAAACCAGCGGCGCGAGGATGCGCCTGCGGCCCAGGGTGCCATGGCCGCCGCGCTGGCCAGACTCAGGCGCTAGCAATCGCCGCTAAAACCCCTTCGACGGACTCTTCCCCCCGGGGTGGTGGGAGACGCTTTAGCGCCACTCGGCGGCCATTCTGGCCAGGTAAAGCGAGCCGGCGGGTAGTGTGCTGACTTAATGTGCAAAAGCGTTTGCAGGCAGTAGGGAGCGGGCGGGTGGTCATGGTAAGAGGTTGATGATTGAGATCGACCTTGAACCCTGAAGGAGGGCAAACCATGACCACGAGGAATCATAAGACGAAGATGTTGGCAGTGGAAGCGGTCGCAAGCGACCGCGACCTGATGAAGGCGCTGATGAAGGAAGCCCTGCAAGAGGTTCTGGAAGGCGAGATGACCGAATTTCTGGGGGCGGCGCCAGGCGAGCGGACCGAGAGCAGGAATGGCGACCGTGCGGGCGACGACGGCCGCAGCCTCATCACCCGCATCGGCACGCTTATTGAGCGTAACGTAAGTCGTTGACAGGCTGCGTAAGTCAAACGTCATTCCCGCGAAAGCGGGAATCCAGGGTATTTCTCGCCATGTTCCTGGGTCCCCGCTTTCGCGGGGACGACACAACGGTGTGACCTACCTACGTAATGCTCAATAAGCTGCGGGTGCCGCGGGACAGAAGCGGCGAATTCTCTACGGCTTTGTTCGAGCGCGACGCCAGGCGCGAGAAGGCCTTGGTGGCGGCGCTGGCCGAGAGGTATGTGCAGGGCGTCTCCACCCGCAAGGTCAAGGCCATCACCGAAGAACGCTGCGGCCACAGTTTTTCGGCCAGCGCCATCAGTGCCATCAACAAGGGGCTGGATGATGCCTTGGCGCGCTTTGCCAACCGCCTTCTGACCGAACCCCATCCTGACCTGATCCTCAACGCCCGCTACGAGCGGGTGTGATCCAGCAGCGGGCGGTGCTGATCGCCATCGGCATCAACTGGGAAGGGCAACGCCAGGTGTTGGCGGTCGAGCTGGCCAACCGCGAGAGCCAGAGCAGCTGGAAGGACTTTCTGATTCGGCTCAAGCAGCGGGGGCTATCCGGTGTCCAATTCGTCGTCTCCGACGACCATGCCGGCCTCAAGAAGGCCATCCGGGAGGTCCTGACCGAAGCCGGCTGGCAGCGCTGCTATGTGCATTTCTTGAGGAATGCCCTGGACGACCTGCCGCGGAAGGCAGACGACGATTGCCTGCAGGCGCTGCGCTGGACCGACGACCGGCGCGACATCCAGGAGGCCCATCGTGACCTCTCGGCCTGGATCGGCAAATGGCAAAGCAAGTATCCGAAGCTGGTCCACTGGGTGGAAGCGAACATCGCCGAGACACTGACCTTCTACCGATTGCCGCGCGCCCATCACAAGCACATGAAGCGCACAAACATGCTGGCGCGGCTCAACGAGGCGATCAAGCGCCGCACCCGTGTTGTCCGCATCTTCCCAAACGCGGACGCCTGCCTGCGGCTGATCCGGGCGCTGTGCGTCGAGACCCACGAAGCGTGGCTAAAGGACAGTCGCTACCTGAACATGACGCTGCTGGCGGAGCAGAAAAAGGAGGCGCTGAGACTGGCCGCCTGACGCGGCTAGCCGCTGTCGGCACCGCTTGGGGCTCCCCCCTACGCGGCACCGACAGCGCAACGGAGATCAACCAATTACCTGATCTGCATATTTGCACAACTTGACACACACAACTAAACTCGCTTCGTTCGATTTTGGCAGCTTCGTTGACCAGAACGCTGCCCTTCGCCGCCCCATCGAGACCATTCTCAAGCAGGGCGGCATACGCCGCCTGCAAGGGGTTTGCTTCGAGTCGCATCGCCAGGGTGAATATGCTCCTTTCTCGATGTCATGGCGACAGACTCACCGCCTACCGCCCTGCGGTGGCAGCGGAACGGAATTTACAGAAAGAAAGATACACAACTGCAGCGGCTCGCCGCGAGCATGAAGGTGTCGTTGGCATGGGTCGTTCGACAGGCAATCGAAGAATATATGGCCAAGCAGCGGCCCGGATCGGCCCCGGACAAGAGGACAAAGTAAATCTCTAAGCAATTGGCAGGCTCGCCACTACGGCGGCTCGCTTGGGGTTCAAGGGAGGGAGAACAATGGATGTATTCAAACTACGGGAGAGCTTGGTCTCTGACTACAGCAGCTTCGCTCGTTCGTTCACCTCCATCCGTGCTGACGATATCCGCGCAGGAGTGGAGGCCGCTTACAACAGCAATCACTTTTGGCCTGAACCGCTGATACAGATCAATCCGCGCTACAAACCTGGCGACCACACATCGCAGCTCGCGGCCCGCAGGGAAATCCTGCCTGAAACCGCGGAGTGTTTTCCGATCGAGCTTTACACGCATCAGGAACAGGCGATCGCCTTCGCCGCAAAGGGCGAGAGTTTCGTGGTGACCACGGGAACCGGGTCCGGAAAGTCGCTGTGCTTCTTCATCCCCATCGTAGATGCAGTTCTGCGCGCGAAAAGGCATGACAGCACCCCACGCACGCGCGCGATTGTGATTTATCCGATGAACGCGCTGGCCAACAGCCAGCGCGAAGAGCTGATCAAGTTCATCGGAGACAACAGCCCCGTTTCATTTGCGCGCTATACCGGCCAGGAGACCTCTGAGGAGCGCGACCGGATCAAGGACAATCCGCCCGACATTCTGCTGACCAACTTCATGATGCTGGAAATGCTCATGACCCGGCAGAACGAAACCGACAGGAAGGTGATCGAAAACTGCGCTGGTCTGCAGTTTCTCGTGCTGGACGAATTGCATACCTATCGCGGAAGGCAGGGTGCGGATGTGGCCATGCTGGTGCGCCGCGTACGGGAACGCCTGGCTCCTGACAGGCTTTTGTGCATCGGAACTTCGGCGACGATGTCATCGGGTGGGAGCCAGGACGATCGGAACCAGAAAGTGGCTGAGGTGGCTTCCATACTGTTCGCGACGCCAATTTCGCCATTCAATGTGATCACGGAGGATCTCGACCGCGCCACAGATCCAGCGCAGACAGCCGATTCGGTTCGCCCACTGCTTGGCGCAGCGATAGACGCCGGCATCAGTCGGTCGATCTCGAACGAAGAACTCCGAACCCATCCGCTTGCCATCTGGGTCGAGACGCGTCTTGGAATCACTCGAGAAACCGGCAGCAAATGGACGCGTGCGCATCCGCGCCCCATGGCGGAAGCTGCCCGTCTGCTCGCTAGCGAGGCCGGGCGCGACGAACGCGCATGCGGCGAGGCTCTTCGCACTCTGTTGTTGCTGGCTGCATCGCCAGAGCGCAACCGTCGTCCCGGTGGATCTGACCGGGCATTCTTCGCGTTTCGCCTGCATCAGTTCATCAGCGGCGCAGGCTTGGTGTTCACCACGCTGGATGTGCCGGGCAGTCGCCCGGTCGAGCTCGAAGGCCAGCAGTTTCTGCCTTCCGATCCGACCAAGCGACTCTTTGCCACGTATTTCTGTCGCGACTGCGGACAGGAGTATCACCCTGTTCGACTGATCCGCGAGGATGGTGGCCAGAAGCTTTTGCCCCGCGACATCGATGACATGCCAAAGACCGCCGCGGGAGACGGCCAGGATTCCAGCGACGATGATCAGCAGGCAGAACGGTTGGGTTTTGTCCTGCCGCTGAGTCCGACCGATCCACTGGAGTTCCAGGGTCTTCCAGAGGACTACCCGGAAACATGGATCGAAACGACACGCGCTGGAGAAGCGCGCCTCAAACGCGATTACCGGCATCTGGCAGCAGAACGACTTTCAGTTGACCCTGGTGGCCGGGTCGGAACAGGAAACCCTGTCTGGTTCATGCCGGGCAAGTTCCGATATTGCCTGCGCTGTCGCGCTGTTCATGGGGCGCAGGGCAAGGATAGCAACCGCCTGGCATCGCTTTCGGCCGAAGGCCGCAGCTCCGCCTCGACCATCCTGACCATGAGCGCACTGCGCTGGATGCATGGCGCGGAAAGCAGAGTTCCGGAAGACAAGCGCAAGCTGCTGGGCTTCACCGACAACAGGCAGGATGCCGCTTTGCAGTCGGGTCATTTCAATGACTTTGCGTTTGTGAGCCTGCTGCGCGGCGCGATCTACCGCGCCTTGCGAAACGCAGGCCCTGCCGGCCTGAACGACAGCAGCCTCGGCGCGGCCGTACGCACCGCGCTGGGCTTTGACAAGCCGCCGCAGGGCGATCCGGCCGACAGTCACCGGCGCGAATGGATGCAGGATCCGCAAGCCACTGCGCGCGATCTCGCGGATGCAGAAGAGACACTGCGCTTTGTGCTGGCCTATCGCGCCTGGTACGACCAGCGGCGGGGTTGGCGCTACACCAACCCCAATCTCGAAGAGCTTGGCCTGCTTCAAACCGAGTACGTCGACCTCGACGGCTTCTGCGCCAACGACGCGCTTTTCAGCAACACACCAGCGCTGCTTCGCGACGCCGCGCCCGAGGTGCGTAAGGCCGTTTACCGCTGTCTGTTCGACCACATGCGCAAGGGGCTTGCGGTTGACGCCGCCGCCCTCGATCCGCAGCGTCTCAACCAATGCAAGGACGACGCGCTGCGCCTGCTGCGCGATCCTTGGAGCATTGGCCGGGAAGAGCGCCTCTTGGGATGGCGCTGGCTGTTTGTGGTGCCACCGCCGCGCAATGCCTTGCGTGGGTCAGACGAAGAACTAGTGCTTCGCGGCGGCTTGCAGACCGTCCTCGGCAAGGCCTTGCGAAATTCCCGCTTGTGGGGGGGCCGACCTGAAGCGGCTTCACTGAGCCGCAATGACTATGAGGATTTGCTGGTGGCTCTGATTCGTGCCGCGCAGAGCGGCGGATTCATCCGCCGTGACGATAACACCCCGTTCAATATCCCCGGATTCCGGCTCAACGCCGGGCGCATTCGATTCCGTGCAGCGGCGGACGCGGGCACTCGTCCCAACGCGTTCTTTCGGAACCTATATACCGCCGTCGCCGACTTGCTCGAACATGACGGCTGCTTCCTGTTCGGCTTGGAAGCCCGCGAGCATACCGCCCAGGTCGATGGCGATTTGCGCGCGCTACGCGAGGCCCGCTTCCGCTTCGGCAAGCCCGAGTCTGATAGCCTCAAGAGCGGGGAATTGCTTGACAAGGCCCGACAGTTGGGCGAGCCCAATCGCTTTCTGCCCGTGATGTTCTGTTCGCCGACGATGGAGCTCGGCGTTGATATCTCCGCGCTCAACGCCGTGTATCTGCGCAACGTGCCGCCCACGCCAGCCAACTACGTGCAGCGCGCTGGGCGCGCTGGGCGCAGCGGTCAGGCGGCGCTGATCGTGACGTACTGCGCGGCGCGCAGTCCCCACGACCAGTATTTCTTCCGCGATGCCGCGGGCATGGTTCACGGCGTCGTCAAGCCGCCGCTGATCGATCTGGCCAATCAAGACCTCATCCAAAGTCACCTGCAAGCCATCTGGCTGGCCGCGAGCCGTCATGAGCTGGACGGCTCCATCTCGAACATCGTTGACCCAAGCCTGCCGCGACAGCCGGTGTCCGAAGCCATCCTTGCTGCGCTCGCTCGGCCCGTCGTCGCCGAGGAGGCCAACCGTCGCGCCGTCGCCGTGCTGCGCCAAGTCCAAGCGCATCTTTCACCGCAAAGGGCCCCTTGGTTTACCGACGCGCAGTCTTATGCGCAAGCCGTGATCGCCAATGCACTCGATGCCTTCGACCGGGCGTTCAACCGCTGGCGAGCCCTGTTCACATCGGCTGAGCGACAAAAGCAATTGGCGCAGGCCACCTTAGACAACTACACCATCACCGACAGGCGTGAGCGCGAAGATGCCAAGCGCCGGCTCCGACAGGCGCTCGATCAGATCGACTTGCTGCTGCACGGACACGAGTCGTTCTCCAGCGACTTCTACACCTACCGCTATCTGGCCACAGAAGGGTTCCTGCCCGGATACAACTTTCCCCGTCTGCCGCTGATGGCCTACATCCCAGGTCGTCTGGACGTGCGCAGGGGCAACACCTTCCTGCAACGGCCTCGCTTTCTGGCCTTGTCCGAGTTCGGCCCGCGCAGCCTCGTCTACCACGAAGGACGAGCCTATCGCGTCGTGCGCGCACGCATCGCGCTCTCCACAGCCGAACAGGCCACCGCCGACGGCAACCTCAGCACCCGTGCCGTACGCATTTGCCGGCACTGCGGGGCCGCTCACTTCGAAGCCCACTGGAACGACTGCCACGCCTGCGGGCAGTCTCTCGCCGACGCGACCGTGATCAATGGTCTCTACCGCATCGACAACGTGGACACAGAACCCACGGAACGCATCACCGCCAACGACGAAGAGCGCCAGCGGCAGGCATTCGAGTTGCAAACCGTCTTCGAGTGGGCCATCCGCAATCGCCGCGTGGACGCGCGCAGCGTGCGGGCGCGTGACAGCGAAGGCGATATCCTCACCCTGCGCTATGGTGCTGGCGCGACCATCACGCGGATCAACAAGGGCTTGCGCCGCCGCCGCAATCCCAACCAATTCGGCTTTCTCATCAATCCACGCACGGGCTGGTGGGTGAAGGAGGAGGCAGACGACGACGAGGGCAACGATGCCAGCGGCGAGGCCGATCGACTGCCACCGCAGCGTGTCGTCCCCTACGTGCAGGACCACAAGAACGCGCTGCTCCTGCAGCCGCATGGAGCCTGGTCGGCGACCACCCTGGCGACGGTGCAGCACGCGCTCAAGCGCGGCATCGAGGCGACCTACCAGTTAGAAGAAGCCGAACTCCTTGCAGAGGCTCTGCCAGATGCCAAGAACCGCACGGGTGTGCTCTTTTACGAAGCCGCCGAGGGTGGCGCGGGTGTGCTCACCCGGCTCGTCAATGATCCCCGTGCCTTGGCTCAGGTCGCACGCCAGGCACTGCACGTCATGCATTACGACGTACCAACCGATCCGGCAGCGCCATGGCCCGATTTCGCAATGATCGACGACCAACCCGACACCCGCTGTGTGGCGGGCTGCTATCGATGCCTGCTGTCGTATTACAACCAACCCGACCACGAGCTCATCGACCGGCGCGACGAACACGCCCGGCGCATCCTCTGGCGGCTTGCGCAAATCGAAACCGAGCTTGCCTCCGACCCCACCATGGCTGAACTACCGCCAGAACCAGCGCCAGCACCCGGCTGGGGGGGCCAATGGCAGCAGGCCGCCGCGCGACACTTGCCCAAAGCCCCGGCACCGGCCAAGGTGCGCATCGACGGCACCGAATTGCTGCACTGGCCCGATCATTACGTGGCGGTGGCGCTGCCCGATACTAGCCGCGACCTGCAGGCGGAATGGGAGGAGCGGGGCTACACCTTCGTGCGCTTTTCGGCCGATCCCAATGCCTGGACGCCGATGTTCCAGCGCCTGGCCCGGCTTCTCGGCCTGTCTGACGGGGCATCCCGATGAGCACGGCTGCACCGCACTATGCCCCTGGCGCGCTGGTTCGCGTGCGGGGACGCGAATGGATCGTCCAGCCCGGAAGCCGGCCGCCGCTGCTGCGGCTGCGCCCCTTGTCGGGTGGCGAGGACGAGACGGCGCTGATTCACGCCGCGCTCGAGCCCGGCATCGAATCCGCCTATTTCCCGCCTCCGGACGCGGTGCAAGAGGGCAGCCAGATCGAGGCCGTTCTGCTCGCCGACGCGCTGCGCCTGGCGCTCAAGCGCGGCGCAGGACCCTTCCGCTCCTTTGGCAACATTGCGGTCGAGCCGCGCACCTACCAGCTCGTGCCCCTGCTGATGGCGTTGCGTCTGGACCCCGTGCGCCTGCTGATCGCCGACGACGTGGGCATCGGCAAGACCATCGAGGCGGCATTGATCGCGCGCGAGCTCTACGATCGCGGTGAGATCCAGCGCCTGGCCGTGCTCTGCCCGCCGCATCTGGTCGAGCAGTGGGCCCAGGAACTGGCCGAACGCTTCCATCTCGATGCGATCGCGGTCACAGCGAGCAGTGCGGCACGGCTCGAGCGCGGCATCCCGGTCGGGGAATCGCTGTTCCGCGTCCATCCGATCACCGTCGTCAGCCTCGACTACATCAAGTCCGAAAGGCACCGTCACGACTTCATCCGTGCCTGCCCTGAATTCGTCATCGTCGATGAGGCCCACACCTGCGTCAGCAGCGGGCAGAACCGCCAGCAACGCTACGAGCTGCTGCGACAGCTCGCGCAAGACGCCGCACGCCATCTCGTGCTGCTCACCGCCACGCCGCACAGCGGCGATCAGCACGCTTTCTTCAACCTGCTTGCGCTGCTCAAAGCGGAATTCGCTGCGCTGGCCACGGCCACCGGCGAGGCCAAAGAGAAGCTGCGCGAGCAGCTCGCCCAGCATTTCGTTCAGCGCCGCCGCCCTGACATCGACGAATGGCACGACGGCGGGATCTTTCCGCAGCGGCAGACGACGGAGATTACCTACCGGCTAAGCGGACAGTGGGACCGCTTCTTTGCGGCCGTGCTCGACTACTGCCGCGAGGTGGTGAGCCGCGCCGGGGACGACGAACGCCGCCAGCGCCTCTCCTTCTGGGGCACGCTGGCGCTGATGCGTTGTGTTGCCAGCAGCCCGGCGGCCGCCGTGCAGGCGCTTCGCACCCGGCTCTCCGCCGAGCAGGTGGAGCTGTCACCGGAAGATGTGGTGGGCCCGCTGTTCGACGGCGCGGAGGATCAGCTCAGCGAGGACGATGTGGCGCCCGCCGCCGACACCGGCGACCCCGTGCTGCGCGGCCTGTTGCGCGAGGCCGAGGCGCTCGCTGGCGAGGCGGGCGACCCCAAGCTGCGCCTGCTCACCGACCACCTCCAGCAGCTTTTGAACGACGGCTTCAACCCCGTGGTGTTCTGCCGCTACATCGCCACCGCGCACTACCTGCGCCAGCACCTGCACGGCCGGTTTCGCGGGGTGGCGGTAGACAGTGTCACGGGCGAGTTCCCGCCCGAGGAGCGCGCGCGCCGTGTCGAGGCGCTGGGCGAGGCCGAGCGCCGCCTGCTCATCGCCACCGACTGCCTGTCGGAAGGCATCAACCTGCACGAGTTTTTCGATGCCATCGTCCACTACGACCTGTCGTGGAACCCCACCCGGCACGAGCAGCGCGAAGGCCGCGTCGATCGCTTCGGTCAGCCCAGCCCGACAGTCCGCGCCACGCTGATCTATGGCGCCAACAACCCCGTGGATGGCGCGGTGCTTCAGGTCATCCTGCGCAAGGCAGAGAAAATCCGGCAGGAACTGGGCGTTCCCGTGCCCCTGCCCGACGACGACCACACGCTCACCCAGGCGCTGATGAAGGCCGTCATGTTGCGCAGCAATCGCGGTCCGCAGCAGGCGTTCGACTTCGAGGACTACGCAGAAAGCCGGGCGCTCGATCTGCGCTGGACCGATCTGGCCGAAAAAGCCAAGAAGAACCGCACCGTCTTCGCGCAGCGGCGCCTGCGCCCGGCCGACGTGCTGCCGGAGTGGGAGCGCATGCGCGCCGTGCTCGGCTCGAGCGACGACGTCAAGCGCTTCGTCACCCAGGCGATGGCCCGACTCGGCGCGGCGCTCACCTTCCACACGCGCGGCGCCACCGTGCCGGTCAGCAGTCTGCCGCCTGGCCTGCGCGAGCGTCTGGCCAGCGTGGGCATCGAGCACGATCTGCGCGTGGACTTCACCCAGCCGCCTGCGCCGGGCGCCCGTTTCATTCACCGCAGCCACCCCCTGATCGCCACGCTGGCCGAGGAGCTGCTCGAGCGCGCCTTGAGCGGAGACGCGCACGATGGCCAACAGCTCGCCACGCTCGGACGCATCGGTGTCTGGCGCAGCCCGGCGGTTACGCGCATCACCGCTGTTCTGCTGCTGCGCCTGCGCCATCAACTCATCGCCACCCGTGCTGGCGCCAGCCGCACCTTGCTAGTCGAAGAAGCTTTGCCCGTGGCCTGGCAGGGCCGTACCGATCCCGTCGAAGTGCAGGGCGATGAGGTATTGGCCTGGCTGCAGGCCCCGGCTCTGGGCAACCTGCCCGATGCCGTGCGGCAGCGCGAAATGCAAACCCTTCTGGACACGATACGAGAACGCCAGCCCTGGCTCGAACGGCTGGCCGACGCCCAGGCCGAACGCCTGCTCGCCGACCACCGCCGCGTGCGCGAGGCAGCCGACGCGCGCGGACGCTACGAAGTGCGAGCGCTCAAGCCCGTGGATGTGATCGCCGCCTACGTACTGCTGCCGGGAGCCTGCGCATGAGCCGCCGTCGCCCCGATCCTGCGCTCGAATTCGACGCCATCGCCATCGAAGGCGGACTGCTCCCTGCCGAATGGCTGGCCAAGGTCGCCGCCTGCCAGGCCCCGCATCAGTCCGCCGCCGACTACGGCGTGCCCAAGGGCCTGAACCTGCGCGACGAGCTGGGCCGCTACTGGCGCATTGCGCAGGCGCACTGGAAAGACTTTGCCGCCGCCCGCGCCACGGCCTCCGACCCGGGCGCCTTGACAACCCGCTTTGTCCACAGCCTGCTGCGCGACGTTTTGGGGGCAACGGATGGGGTGGCAGATCCCGCGCCGCAGGTCATTGGCGAGCGCCACTATCCGCTTTCCGTCACCGCCTGCGCGGGCCGCCTGCCGCTGGTCATCGCGCCCTGCACACAAAGCCTCGAAGAGCGCGATCGCCGCTTCGGCGACGCCGGCCGCAGCCGCAGCGCCTTTGGCCTGCTGCAAGACTATCTCAACGCCGCGGACACTGCGCTGTGGGGCATCGCCAGCAATGGGCTCACCCTGCGTCTGGTACGCGACAACTACAGCCTCACGCGCCCGGCCTGGATCGAGGCCGATCTGGAACGCATCTTCAGCGAAGAGCGCTTTGCCGATTTCTCGCTGCTGTGGCTGCTCACGCATGCCAGCCGCTTTGGCCGCGGCGATCAGCCGCCGCAAAACTGCCCGCTCGAGGTCTGGTATGCCGCCAGCCGCGAGCAGGGGACCCGCGCCCGCGAGCAGTTGCGCGGCGGGGTAGAGCATGCCTTGCGCGAACTCGGCCAGGGCTTTCTGAGTGACCCCGCCAACACCGCGCTGCGCGACCGCCTCTCCCGCGGCGCGCTCACCCCCCAGGGCTACTACCAGCAACTGCTGCGCCTGGTATACCGCTTCATCTTCCTGCTCACCATCGAGGAACGCGGTCTGCTGCATCCGCCCGGTGCCGACCCAGAGACCGTGCGCCTGTATCAGGAAGGCTACAGCCTGCGGCGTTTGCGCGAGCGCGCACGCCGCCGCCGCGCCTGGGACCGTCACGCCGATCTCTGGGAGGGCTTGAAACCCGTCTTCGCCGGGCTTGCCGCTGGCCAGCCGCTGCTCGCCCTGCCGGCGCTCGGCGGGCTGTTTGCCGCCGGTCAATGCCCGGATCTGGACGCCGCGCGGCTTCCCAACCGCGACCTCCTCGCCGCCGTCTTCCGGCTCACCTGGATGGTGAGCGACGGCAGCCTCACCCGCATCAACTGGCGCGACATGGGGCCGGAAGAACTGGGCGGCATCTATGAGAGCCTGCTCGAACGGGTGCCCATCGTCACCGCCGACGCGCGCCGCTTCGACTTTGCCGAAGGTGCGCAAGCCAAAGGCAACGCCCGCAAGCTTAGCGGCAGCTACTACACGCCCGACCCCCTGGTGCAGGAACTGCTCGATTCCGCGCTCGAACCCGTCATCCAGCAGCGCCTGGCCGGCAGCGCCGATCCGCAGGCCGCGCTGCTCGCCATCACCGTCTGCGACCCGGCCTGCGGCAGCGGGCACTTTCTGCTCGCCGCAGCGCGCCGGCTCGCCGCGCGGCTGGCGCAACTGCGCGCCCAGGGCACCCCCAGCGGCGACGACTACCGCCACGCCCTGCGCGATGTCATCACCCACTGCATCTACGGCGTGGACCTCAACCCCATGGCGATCGAACTGGCGCGCCTGTCGCTGTGGCTGGAGGCGATGACCCCGGACAAGCCGCTCGGCTTCCTCGACCACCACCTGCAATGCGGCGATGCCCTGCTGGGCGTGCTCGATCCCGCCATCCTCGACCACGGCCTGCCCGACGACGCCTTTGCGGCGCTTACCGGCGACGACAAAGCCATCGCCAGCGCCGCCAAGAAGCGCAACAAGCAGGAATGCGCCAGCTGGCAGCGCGCGCTTTCCACGGGCGATTTGCTCCGCGCCGAGCATCTGGCCGAGTCCACCGCCGCGGTGGAGCACCTCACCGACGACGATCTCGGCGCAGTCGCCGCCAAGCAGCGCGCCTGGCAAGAAGCACGCGATCGGGCCGCCACCAGCCGCCTTGCGCGCCTGGCCGATCTCTATCTCGGCGCATTCTTGCTGCCCAAGACCGCCGAGCACCAAGACCACCTGCCCAGCGCCCGCCACCTCTGGGCCGTGGCGCACAACGAGCCGGAACCCTCTTTGGCCGCCGCAGAAGCCGCCGCCCGCGCCGCCTGCCGCGAGGCGCGCGTGCTGCACTGGTGGGTGGCCTTCCCGCACATCGCCAGCCAAGGCGGATTCACGGTCATGCTCGGCAACCCGCCGTGGGAGCAATTGCAGCTCAGCGAGGAAGAGTTTTTCGCTTCCCGCGCTCCGTCCGTTGCTGCGCTCGCGGGAGACAAACGCAAAAAAGCCATCGCTGAACTTGAGTTCAATGCCCCGTGGTTATGGGCTCAGTTCAAGGAAGCTAAACGAATGCGCGAGGCAACCAACCTATACCTCCGTGCCGGTGGTAGATATCCATTGACAGCAATTGGAAAGCTCAATACTTATGCGCTGTTTGCCGAGACCTTCGCCCAGCTCACTGCGCCCGGTGGGCGCGCCGGCATGATCGTGCCCACCGGCATTGCCACCGACGACTCCACCAAGGCGTTCTTCGCGTCCATCAGCCAGTCGGGTCGCCTGGTCAGCCTGCTGGATTTTCAGAACCGCGACGGGGTGTTCCCCGCGGTAACCAGTCTGCAAAAGTTCTGCCTGCTCACCCTCGGTGAGGCCGCCGCCGCGCGCTTCGTGTGCTTCGCTACCGACGTGGCGCACCTGGCCGACCCCCGCCGGCAGTTCACCCTGACGCCCGACGAGTTCACCCTCCTCAACCCCAACACCCGCACCTGCCCGGTGTTCCGCAGCCAGCGCGACGCCGAGCTCACCAAAAAGCTCTACCGCGCCGCGCCGGTGCTGATTCGGGAGGAGGAGAAGAACGCCGCGGGCGAGGTCATCACGCCGGAGCACAACCCTTGGGGCATCTCGTTTTCGCAGGGACTGTTCAATATGACGTCCGACAGCGGCCTGTTCCACCCCACGCCCGCCGCCCCCGGCGGAACACCGCGCCTGCCACTGTACGAGGCAAAAATGATCCACCAGTTCGACCACCGCTGGGCGAGCTTCCTGCCGGGCGCAGACGGGGGCGACAGCCGCGCTGGGCGCGATGCGCCAGAGGCCGACGCCAAGACCGTTGAAGTGAGCGCGGCGCAAAAGGCCGACCCCGCCTTCACCGTCCGCCCGCGCTATTGGGTCGATGAGCGCGAGGTGTTGGCACGCATCGCCCGCGTACCGTCGCGCGTGGCGCGCGCCTGGCTCGCCCTGCACGCCGCCCGTGACGCGCGGGATACCGCCGGGCAGCACGACGCGCTCGCCGACCTGCATCTGGCGCTTGCGCAATGGGTGGCCGGTGCGCTGTTCCAGCGCGAAGCGGGGGCCGCAGCGCAGCCCGCCGGCGCATCGCCCGCCACGCTCCAGCGCGCCGTTGCCGCCAGCGAACAGCAGCTTGCCGAGCGCTTTCCTTTGCTTGCCGCGGCACTGCGCGCCGACGGCCACACCACCCGCAAGGCGCTGGCCGACTTCCCCAAATGGGCGCGGCAAAACGATGGGGCGCGGCTGAGCGACGCCGAGCTTGCCGCACTTGCCGCGGCACTGCACGCCAGCACGCCAGCAGACGCGCTGCGCGACCTGCTCGACGCCTGGATGGACCTACGCAGCCCGCGCTGGCTCATGGGGTGGCGCGACATCTGCCGCGCAACCGACGTGCGCACCGTGATTGCGGCGGTGGTGCCGAGGGCGGGGGTGGGGCACACGCTGCCGCTACTTACAACAGCGCATCCTGCAGCGTTGAATGCGGCATTACTGGCTAACTGGAACACCCTAACCTTCGACTTTGTTGCTCGAACCAAGGTCGGAGGCACGCACCTGACTTACGGTTACTTGAAGCAACTCCCGATCCTCCCCCCCGACCGCTACACCGAAGCCGACCTCGCCTACATCGTCCCGCGTGTGCTCGAGCTCAGCTACACCGCGCACGACCTCGCGCCTTGGGGCCAGGACCTCACCGCCTACGACCCGCGCCCCGCTGCCGAGCGCGGCCGCCCCTTCACTTGGGACTCCGAGCGCCGCGCGCTGCTGCGCGCCGAGCTCGACGCCTACTACGCGCGCCTATATGGCCTCACTCGAGACGAACTGCGTTATATCCTTGACCCTGCCGAGGTCATGGGTGCGGACTACCCGTCTGAAACCTTCCGCGTGCTCAAAGAAGGCGAGCTGCGCACCTACGGCGAATACCGCACGCAGCGGCTCGTGCTCGCGGCGTGGGATCGCCTTGCCAACGCTTGATCCGGAGAATCCGATGTTGACCGAACTGCAAATTCAGAACTTCAAAGCCTGGCGCGACACGGGCCCGATCCGCCTTGCGCCGCTGACAATCATCTTCGGCGCCAACAGCGCCGGTAAAAGCAGCTTGGGGCACCTGCTGCTGGCGCTCAAGCAGACCGCGCGGCTGGCAGATCGCAAGCGCGCGCTCCATCTGGGTGACCTGCAGTCGGACATCGATCTGGGCACGTTCAAGGACTGCCTCTATCAGCATAATCTCAAGGCCAAACTCAGCTTCATGCTGGGCTGGAAACTGCCGGTGCCGCTCACGATCACCGACCCCCTCAACAAGAAAGCGGCCTTTCCCGCCGATCACCTGCGGCTTTCTACCACCCTGCGGGCCGATGCCCGCGGCTTGCCCATGGTCGAACAGTTCAGTTACGCGCTGCTGCACGAAAATCAAACGACCTTGAACGTCACGCACGGACTTGACGCGCGCGGTAAAGCAAAACTCGATGTCAAACCGATGCGCTTGATACATGCGCTAGGGCGCAAGTGGGATGTCGAGCCGCCCGAGAAGTTCTACCGTTTCTCGGACGTGACACTGGCGCGCTACCAGAACGCCGATGCGCTCGCAGTCTTGCCGCTGGAGCTCGAGCGTCTGCTGGATGGGCTGGTGTACCTCGGGCCGCTGCGCGAACCACCGCAGCGCACCTATCACTGGGCGGGCGACACGGTGCCGAATGTGGGAGCGCGCGGGGAGTATGCGATCGCCGCGATCTTGGCCGCCGCCGACGCCGGCCGAGAACTCAATCGCTGCTATAAACAGCGCCGCCAGCGCTTCGATACCTTCATCGCCGCGTGGCTCAAAGACCTCGGTGTGATACACAGCTTCAACGTGCGGCCGATCGCCAAAGGGCGGAAAGAATACGAAGTGGTCGTCCGCACCCGCGCCAACGGCCCCGACGTCAAACTTACCGACGTGGGTTTTGGGGTCTCGCAAGTTCTGCCGGCGCTGGTGCAGGCTTTTTACGCGCCACCGCACAGCACGGTGTGGATGGAGCAGCCGGAAATTCACCTCCACCCGAAGGTGCAGGCCGAGCTGGCCGATGCCTTCATCAGCGCGGTCCAGGCCTATGAAAACGGCAGGCCGCGCAACGTACAGCTCGTGATCGAGAGTCACTCCGAGCACTTTTTGCTGCGCCTGCAGCGGCGCGTGGCCGAGCGGCTTCTCGAACCCGAGGACGTGGCGGTCTATTTCGTGCGCGATGGCAACACAGGCGCGCAGCTCGAAGAACTCAAGCTCAATCGCTTCGGTGAGATCGAAAACTGGCCCGAAGGTTTTTTTGGCGATGATCTGGGCGAGATCGCGGCGCGCACCAAAGCCGCCATGCAGCGTCAGATGAACGATGGAGGGGTTTTACATGGCTGAGGTCGTCATCGATACCAATGTGCTGCTGGTCGCCAGTCAGCGCCATCACGACGTATCGCCCCAATGCGTGTTGGCGTGCATTGAACGGCTCGAGCGCATTCAAAAAAACGAATGCGTGGTCATCGACAAGGCGTTCGAGATTCTGGGCGAATATCAGCGCAAGCTCGATACGCGGACAGGCAAGGGGCCGGGCGAGGCATTTCTCAAATGGCTTTTGCAAAACAAGGCCAATCCGAACAAAGTGCATCAGGTCGCGCTCACCAAGCATGCAGACCACGATTACGCCGAGTTTCCAGATCCCGCTTTGGCCGATCAGTTCGATCCGCCAGACCGCAAATATGTCGCGGTGGCGTATGCGCATCCAAGCAAGCCTCCAGTTTTGCAGGCCGCCGACAGCAAATGGCTGCGCTGGCAAAGTCAGCTTCAAGCGCACGGCATTCGCGTCGAGTTCCCATGCCCGCAGGATATTCGCAGGTTCTTCCAGAAAAAGTTTCCGGGCGAAGTGCCGCCGCCGCTCTGATGAACGAAGCCTTCTTCCGTTTCCCGCACACGCCGCACCTCGTCTGGCTCGGCAAGGGCGAGCCGCGTGATGACAAGGTACTTTCGCCGGCAGAGACCGACGAGCTCCTCGGCGGCGAGATCGTTGTCGAGGAAAAGCTCGATGGTGCCAATCTGGGCCTGTCGATCAGCCCGGACGGCAGCTTGCGCGTGCAACACCGCGGCGGCTGGTTGTCGCCGCCTTATTCCGGCGAGTTCCGCCGGCTGGGAGCGTGGTTGGTTCAGCATCAGGAGCGCCTGTTCGATGCGCTCGAGCCACATCTGATAGTTTTTGGAGAGTGGTGCGCAGCCCGCCACTCCCTGGATTACGACAGGCTCCCGGACTGGTGGCTGGTGTTTGATGTGTGGGATCGCAACGCGCAGCGCTTCTGGAGCACGACGCGGCGCAATGCCTGGGCGCATGCGGCTGGCGTGCCGCACATTGCCCGCCTGCATCAGGGCCGCTTCACATTGCCGCAGTTGCAGGATGCCGTGATGCGCAGCGCCAGCCGATATCGCCTAGGCCCTCCGGAGGGTGTCATCCTGCGCCGGGAAGACGATGCGTGGCTGCGTGCGCGCGCCAAACTCGTGCGCCCCGACTTTGTTCAGGGCATCGAAACGCACTGGCGCCGTCAACCCTTGCGCTGGAACCGGCTCAAGGCGAGTGCGGAGCAAGGCTAGCCATGCTTCCGATCCTGGTTGAAAAAGCGTTGAATGACGCCGGTTACGACCTCGTCGAGCCCACGACCCCGGCCGGGTGGTTCCAGGCGCGAGTCAGCGGCTCACAGGCGGTGTTGGCCATCCGCTCGGAGGGCGGCCAAACCTTGATCGCCACGCCGGAGCCCGGCTTGGTTCACCGTGTTGGACTCGTCGCGGCGCAGACAGCAACGCCGCCGGGCATGCGCGACGTCGGCCTGGCCACGAGAGACGACCAGCTTTACGAGGCGCTGCGGCTGCTGCATGCGTTGCAAGCGCATCGGGCGACGCTGCTTTTGGCCGCGCTGGAGGATCGCCTGGCGGCCATTCCAGAAACCGAACGCACGCGGGAGGTACGCCAGCGCATCGGCCAGGACCTCTTCCGCGAGGCTTTGATGAACTTGTGGGAGGGGCGCTGCGCGCTCTGCGATCTGGCCCTGCCCCCAGCCCTGCTGCGCGCCAGCCACGCCAAACCATGGGCACGCGCGACAGACGAAGAGCGGTTGGACCCCTTCAACGGCCTGCTGCTGGCAGTCCAGTTTGACGCGCTATTCGACCAAGGTCTAATCGCGTTCGACGACGAAGGTCAGACTCTCATTTCCTCGCGCCTCGCAGTGCAAGCGAGGCAATTCCTGAAACTCGACGCGCTGCCGCGCCTGCGTTTCGTCTTGCCCGGACACCGCAAGTATTTGCGGTATCACCGCGCGCATGTCTTCCTGCCCTGAGAAGTTGTGGCATCCCCTACATGCAGCAGCAGGTCAGTCGGGGTATGTGCTGACTTATGTGCAAAAGCGTCTGCAGTCAGTAGGGAGCGGGCGGGTGGTCATGGTAAGAGGTTGATGATTGAGATCGACCTTGAACCCTGAAGGAGGGCAAACCATGACCACGAGGAATCATAAGACGAAGATGTTGGCAGTGGAAGCGGTCGCAAACGACCGCGACCTGATGAAGGCGCTGATGAAGGAAGCCCTGCAAGAGGTTCTGGAAGGCGAGATGACCGAATTTCTGGGGGCGGCGCCGGGCGAGCGGACCGAGAGCAGGAATGGCGACCGTGCGGGCGACGACGGCCGCAGCCTCATCACCCGTATCGGCACGCTTATTGAGCGTAACGTCAGTCGTTGACAGGCTGCGTAAGTCAAACGTCATTCCCGCGAAAGCGGGAATCCAGGGTATTTCTCGCCATGTTCCTGGGTCCCCGCTTTCGCGGGGACGACACAACGGTGTGACCTACTTACGTGATGCTCAATAAGCTGCGGGTGCCGCGGGACAGAAGCTGCGAATTCTCTACGGCTTTGTTCGAGCGCGACGCCAGGCGCGAGAAGGCCTTGGTGGCGGCGCTGGCCGAGATGTATGTGCAGGGCGTCTCCACCCGCAAGGTCAAGGCCATCACCGAAGAACGCTGCGGCCACAGTTTTTCGGCCAGCGCCATCAGTGCCATCAACAAGGGGCTGGATGATGCCTTGGCGCGCTTTGCCAACCGCCTTCTGACCGAACCCCATCCTGACCTGATCCTCAACGCCCGCTACGAGCGGGTGTGATCCAGCAGCGGGCGGTGCGGATCGCCATCGGCATCAACTGGGAAGGGCAACGCCAGGTGCTGGCGGTCGAGCTGGCCAACCGCGAGAGCCAGAGCAGCTGGAAGGACTTTCTGATTCGGCTCAAGCAGCGGGGGCTATCCGGTGTCGAATTCGTCGTCTCCGACGACCATGCCGGCCTCAAGAAGGCCATCCGGGAGGCCCTGACCGAAGCCGGCTGGCAGCGCTGCTATGTGCATTTCTTGAGGAATGCCCTGGACGACCTGCCGCAGAAGGCAGACGACGCCTGCCTGCGGCTGATCCGGGCGCTGTGCGTCGAGACCCACGAAGCGTGGCTAAAGGACAGTCGCTACCTGAACATGACGCTGCTGGCGGAGCAGAAAAAGGAGGCGCTGAGACTGGCCGCCTGACGCGGCTAGCCGCTGTCGGCACCGCTTCGGCCTCTGCCCTACGCGGCACCGACAGCGCAACGGAGATCAACCACTTACCTGATCTGCATATTTGCACAACTTGACACACACAACTAGCCGGCGTCCACGATCAGCCCCGGCCATGGCCACGATAGCTGGATTTGCGCGTGCCCGCAAACCACGTCCACGGGCAGCTCGTCACGTGCTTTTTTCAAGCTCGCTGGGAATGACGTGAAGTGTTTCTGCCGTCCGCTTTTCCCTGGCGGTGGATGAAGGGCAAGGATGGTGGCGGGGCGTGGTGTCGTCGCCTCAGGGCTTTCTACGGCCGTGCTCGTTGCAGGCGGCCGCCACCGCCAGCTGCGCGGCTTCGGTGAGGCTGGGAGCGGAGAGGATCTTCAGCCCCGACTGGGCCAGCATGTTGCGTCCCAGATCGACGTTGGTACCCTCCAGTCGCACCACCACCGGCACTTCTACACCCACCTCCTTCACCGCCTGGATGATGCCCTCGGCGATCACGTCGCAGCGCATGATGCCGCCGAAGATGTTGACGAGGATGGCCTTCACCTTGGGATCGGAGAGGATGATCTTGAAGGCCTTGGCCACGGTCTCCGCAGTGGCGCCGCCCCCCACGTCCAGGAAGTTGGCGGGCGCACCGCCATGCAGCTTGATGAGGTCCATGGTGGCCATGGCCAGTCCCGCGCCATTGACCATGCACCCAATGTTGCCGTCCAGGGCGATGTAGTTGAGGCCCACGGCGTGCGCGGCGGCTTCCTTGGGATCGTCCTGGCTCGCGTCGCGCAGGTCGGCCAGGCGCGGTCGCCGCCATAGGGCGTTGTCGTCCACGCTGATCTTGCAATCCAGGGCCACCAGTCTGCCGTCTTCCGTGAGCACCAGGGGATTGATCTCCAACAGCGACAAATCGTTGCTCACGAACAGCCGGTAGGCATTGCGCAAAAGGCGCGTCAACTCGCTCACCTGGGTCCCGCGCAGCCCCAGGGCGAAGGCGAGCGCGCGGCACTGGAATTCCTGCAGGCCCAGCAAAGGGTCGCACAGCTCGCGCAGGATGCGTTCGGGCGTGCTCCGTGCCACGTCCTCGATGTCCATGCCGCCAGCGCTGGAAGCCACGACTGCGATGCGCTCCTTCTCCCGATCCACGAGCACCGATAGATACAGCTCCCGCGCCACCGCCAGGGTCTCCTCCACAAGGACGCGCAAGACCGGCTGGCCCTGGGGCGCGTTCTGATAGGTCACCAGCGGTCGTCCCAGCAATTCGTCCGCAACCTGGCGCAATTCGTCCACCGAGTTCACCACGCGCACACCACCGGCCTTGCCCCGCCCGCCGGCATGGATCTGTGCCTTCACCACCCAACGACTGCCGCCCAGTTCGTTGGTGGCGACTTCCGCGTGCAGGGTGTTTTCCATCACCACCCCACGCGGGGTGGGGATGGCATACTCACGCAAGAGTTCCTTGGCCTGGTATTCGTGCAGATTCATGATCGCTTCCAGAGTGGGCAATGCAGAGGGAAGCGAAATTCTGGAGGAAATCCTGTGAATAAGGAAGCAGATCTAGCACCTGCGCGGCTCGAGGTGGTGCATGCCCTGGCCGAGGTGGAGGCGGCGCAATGGGATGAGCTCGCCGGCGGTCAGCCCTTTGTGCGGCATGCCTTCTTGCAGGCCCTGGAGACCACCGGCTGCGTGAGCGAGGCGCGCGGCTGGCTACCCTGGCATCTGATCCTGCGCAAAGCAGACAAGCGGTGCGCCGCGTTGCCCCTTTACCTCAAGCATCATTCCCGGGGTGAATTCGTCTTCGACTCCAGCTGGGCCGAGGCCTACGTGCGCCGCGGTGGCCGTTACTATCCCAAGCTCCTCACCGCGGTGCCCTTCACGCCGGTGACGGGCAGGCGGCTATTGGGCGCGCCAGAAGACAGGCAGGCTCTGATCGAAGCCGCCTTGAACCTCGTTCGTGAGCTGGGGGTATCTTCCTGGCACTGCCTGTTTCCCACCGAGGGCGAGGCGCACGCCCTGGCGCGTGCGGGTCTGCTGTTGCGACGGGGCGTCCAGTTTCACTGGCACAACGCGGGCTATGGCAGCTTCGAAGATTTCCTGGCTGAGCTTGCGCGCAACCCGCGCAAGAAGATCCGTCAGGAACGGCGGCGAGTGCGCGAGGCGGGCGTGGATTTCCAATGGCGCAGCGGCGCCGAGATCACCGAGGCGGACTGGCGCTTTTTCGAGCGCTGCTATCGCAACACCTACCGGGAGCATGGCTCCATGCCCTATCTCAATCTGGACTTCTTCCTCGAGCTGGGGCGGCGTCTGGGTGACCACTGTCTGTTGATCATCGCCCACCAGCATGGCGTGCCCATCGCCAGTGCCCTCAACCTGTTCGACGACCAAGCACTCTACGGGCGCTACTGGGGCAGTCTGCGATTCGTGTCGGGTCTGCATTTCGAGACCTGCTATTACCAGGGCATCGAATTTTGCATCGCCCGTGGCTTGTCCCGCTTCGAAGGCGGCGCCCAGGGCGAACACAAACTCGCGCGGGGCCTCGTCCCCGTCACCACCTGGTCGGCGCACTGGATCGCGGATGCGGGCTTGCGCGAGGCGGTGGCACGCTTCCTGGCCCAGGAGACCGAAGTTTTGGCCGACTACGTGGCAACGCTCAACGAGCACACGCCCTTGCGCAGCCTGGCGTCGCGCTTGCGCGGCAATGACGGGGAAATGCGAGAATGACGGTCCACACGCTGCCTGTCGCCACTTTCGTAAGTTTCCATCGCCGCGCCAGGGCGTCGTGGCTCTGGCACAAGGTGTAATGGGGGTGGGGTGGGAAGGTATGCCGTACCGAGGTCCACCATCGTGGATTTTTGCGCAGGTCCTACTGCATAATGGGGGCGATGGTCGTGTCGGCGGCGTTCACGGAGGCAAGCCATGAGTCAGCGCGATTTCCGCTTCGATTTCGACGAGTGGATGCGGCTCGCGAAAACGGATCCGGCTGCCTTCGACGCGCGGCGGCAGCAGGCCATCGAGGCACTCATCAACGAGGCGCCACCCCATATCCGCCAGCGCCTCGAGCGTTTCCAGTGGCGCATCGACGTGGAGCGCGTCCGCTGCGAGAACCCGATGCAGGCCTGCATCAAGCTCTCCAACATGATGTGGCAGCTCGTCTATGGCGACCGGGGTTTTCTCTGGTCGCTCAGTCTATTGTCGGACCCGAATCCTGTGGCACCGGCGGCCACCGCCGCGAGCGTGGTGTCCCTCAAGCCTCCACGCGAGACCTGATCCAACTTTACCCGCGTGGCGCAAGGCTTGTCCCTGCGTGCCGCCGGTTGCCGCGCTCGCCTTGTCACGCCAGGGCCACTTGGTCGGCCCAGAGCAGGGCCTGGGCGTGGGCCTCGTTGAGTTCGCGCGCCTCGATGCCGCACACCGCGGCGTAGGTTTCCAGGATGTGCGCCTCGCCTTCCTCGGTGGCGAGCACCAGTTCCAAATAGGGGGCGTAGGGTCCCTCGCGCTCGAGCAAGGCCTGTGCGATCTCGCCCGGCAGCTTCAGCCCCGCTAGCGCTTGCTTCATGGGCAGGTTGAGCAAGGCATCCAGCAGGGAGAACATGCCGACGATGAACAGCCCGCCGCGCGCCTCGGGCGCCAGCCGTGGCTGCCCCAAAAGCTCGGCGAAGCGCCCGCGCACCAGCGCCGTGCGCATGAGAGCGAGACTGCGGAAGTCGGGCTCGCCGCTGGCGAACAGCAGGAGGGTGAGCCAGCGGTAGAGTTGATCGTAGCCCAGGACCATCAGCGCGTGGCCGATGGAGCGCACGGGCTGCATAAGTCCATTGGCCGCTGAGTTGATGTAGCGCAGCAAGTTGTAGGCGAGGGCCGCATCACGCTTGAATACCGCCTCGATGTCTTCGATCTCGGCGCGGCTCACGGTGAGGTTGATGAGTTCCATGATGCGCAGACGCTGAGGGTTGAGGCGAGCGCCTTGGGTGGACTCAAGGCGCGTGAAGGAATAGCCCTGGAAGGCCTTGAAACCCAGTTTGCGACAGACCTCGAACAGCTCCTCGACGTCCACGTGAGTGGCTACCAGTCGCGCACGGCTTTGCTTGAGGGCCGCCACGGCGAACTCCCCTAGCGCAATGGCGTCGCGCCCGTGGGCATCGACGCGCAGGAAATCCGCAAGCTTAAGCAGCGGACGCGTGGCCGCATCCAGCGTGGGTTCGTCCAGGGCGATGGCATAGCCCATACGCTTGAGCTCGGCCAGACGCGTGGCCAGGGCTGCCATGTCACCCTCCGGACGCAGCGCCAGCACCAGTCCCTCGCCTGCAAGACGCGTAAGAAAGCCACTATCCAACGTATGTACGGACAAGGGTAGGAAGATTTGACGCCCACCACGCAAAGCGTGGATGTTGAGGTCGAGCAGGCTGGCGAGCAGCATCTCGTCCATCATCTGCATCAGGGTGGGACCCGAGGGGGCGCCGGGCGGTGGACTTTTCTTCAGGCGCAGCTCATAACCCAGGGTTCGGCCGTCGGCTTCAAGCACCGGCTGGCGGCCCAGGAAACGCTTGAGCAGGTCGGAGACTTGGGTGCGCCGACCGTGGGTATCGATGGGGAGGACATCGCTCACCACGGCGTTGGCCGCGGTGGTATCCACCACCCGTCCCACCGACGCGGCTGCGCTAGGCGGGGTGTTAAGCAAGGGAACGATGGCATCGAGCGCGGGTTCGCTGGCGTGGGCAGAGGCGTTGGGCACCACGCGGTTTTTTTTCTGCGTGCCACCGAATAGTTTGAAATATTTGCTTAGCATGGGATTGCGCCGGGTGGGAGGACGGCTCCACTTGGAGCAATAGCGGACCGTGGTTGCGAATTCTTGAGGCTTGCGCGTGACTTTAAAGTCATGCGCAGCGGCCACGCTGGAAGATGAGGTCGGTGCGGCGGAAATTTCCGTCGTTCCCGAATGGGCGCGCAGCCGAGGCAATGGCCATGAAGTGTTCCGGATACCCGCTTGCGCCATCCTGACGCCGTAGCCGTCATTCCGGGCGAGCGTAGCGCAATCCGAAATCCAGCAAGCCGCGCCCGCTGTAAGGACGCGCGGCTGACATTCCTGCCCGCGCAATGACGGTGCACGCGTCGCGGCTCATCTGCTTTCGCCAATCGCCATATAATGGCCTTTTTTTGGCGAGGAGAGTGCGATGTACGGATTGACCGTGACCGTGGACATGCCTTTTGATGCCGCCGTCGCGCGCGTGACAGAGGAGTTGAAGAAGGAGGGCTTTGGCGTGCTCACCGACATCGACGTGCAAGCCACCCTGAAGGCCAAGCTCAACGTGGAGCGTCTGCCCTATCGCATCCTGGGCGCGTGCAATCCGGTGCTGGCCAACAAGGCCATCGAGCTCGAGCCCGACATCGGCCTGCTATTGCCATGCAACGTGGTGGTGCGCCAGGAGCCCGACGGCAAGGTGAGCATCCTGCTGCTGGATCCCAACCTCATGGTGGAGCTGGTGAGCAACAAGGCCGTGTGCGAAGTGGCAAAAGAGGCCCGCGCGCGGCTGGACCGGGTCAAGGCAGCGCTGGAAGCTTGAGTTTCGAGTCGGCTATCCGGCTAACAAGCCGCGGGTCATCATCGGCCATGGCTTCCCCCTTCGTCCTCGACGCCAGCGCCGAAACCTTTCCCACGCTCGTGCTGGAAAATTCGGCGCGTGGGCTGGTGGTGGCCTTGTTCTGGTCCCCCCGTGCCGCGCCTTGCATGATGATCATGCCGCGGCTTACGCGCCTGGCGGAAAGTCATGCCGGGCGCTTTCTCTTGGTCCGCCTCAACGTGGACGAGCTGGCGCGCCTGGCCCGCGACTGGGGTGTGGCAAGCGTGCCCACGGTCAAATTTTTTCGTCACGGGCAGGTGGTGCACACCATTCACGGCGCGGAATCGGAGGCGAGCCTGCGTGCCGCGCTGGAACGGTATCTGCCCCGCGCAGCCAACCCGGCCCGGCTCGAGGCCCAGCGCCTGTTCCAGAGCGGCGAGGTGGATGCTGCCTATGCCAAACTGGCCCAGGCGGCGCTGGACGACCCAGACGATCCCCTGCTGCCCTTGGATCTCGCCCGCCTCATGGTACGAAACGGCGAGCATGCCCGCGCCCATGCGTTGCTGGCCAACCTGCCGCAGCCAGCCGCTAGCCACCCCGAGATCGAGCGGCTGTTCCTGCATCTGAGCCTGATCCTCGCTGCCGAGGCGGCTTCCGAACCAGCCGCCCTGGAGGCGCGGCTTGGCGCCGCTCCGGATGATTCGGCGGCCCGCTTCGCCCGCGCCGCGCGCCGGCTGGTGGACGACGACTTCCTGGGCGCGGCAGATGACTTGCTCGAACTCATCGCTCGCGATCCCCAGTGGGAGCAGGGTCTGGCCCGCCGGGCGCTGCTTGCCGTGCTGGATTTGCCCGCGTTTCCTTCGCAGGAGGTAGCCGAATGCCGGCGCCGTCTGGCTTCCTTGCTCCATCGCTGACGGTCGTGGCGATGGGCCGGCTAGGATGATCAAGCGGCTTGCATGATCGGCTCTTTCAGTCCCTTTCCAGAGGGCGAGCAAGCACGGGCCCGAGGTGGTTTGAGGTGAGGCATGGTGACCAAACATTCACTTTCCGGGCGTATTGCTTGTTGCGCCCAACTCCCTGAACTGACGCCAGTTTCCAGGCGAAAGTGGGTCAGCGCATTAGCATGAATCTGTCTATAATGGCCCGTTAAGCCTAAAGGCTGGCGATCACGGGACGATGACAGACCTGTCGCCGCTACGGCGAAGATGCGATCGCGATGGATCCGAACCTCGTATTCACCAAGACTTCCAAGGGCGCCCTGGAGGCGGCCGGCAAGACGCGCCTGCTCAACCGGGAGCAGGCGCGCGTGCTGGCCCTGGTGGATGGGCGTTCCACCTTGGCGCAGATGCTGGAGCGTGCCGAGCGCATGTCCCAGGCGCGGCTTGCGCGGGTGTTGTCCAGTCTGGAAGCGGAGGGCTTCGTGCGCAGCATGCGTAGCGGGCCCCAGACGGTGCTTGCCAATGAGCTCGGCTTTTCTTCCACCATCATCGTCGATGAGGCGAACACCCAGGCGTTCATCGAGGCCCAGCGGGAGCTGGAGCGACGGGCACGCCAACAAGCCCAGCGCAGTCAGGCGGAGACAGAAAGACAGCGCGCCGCGCTGCTCAATGAATTGAAGGGCGAACAAAATCCACCGGCTTCCGACGCCGCCCTCGCCAAGCCAGAGGTGACGGCGCCTCAAGCATCGGCGGGGCAAGCCGGCGCGCCCGCGCCACCGCCAACGCAAGGACCACCCCAGACACGATACAGCGGGTCGGTGTCCCGGGAGGCCCGCCTGAGGCAGGCCGAGGCCGGGAAGCTAGAGGCTGATTCCGAAGGTCGGGACCTCGCCCGCCAGCTGCGGGCGGCGCGTCTTGCGGCCGAGCTCGAGGCTCGCGTGAAGCGCCGCCTCGAGGCGCGCGCGCGGGAAGAGGAAGAGGCCCGCCGCCGGGCCGAGGAAGAAGCGCGCGTGCGGGCGGAAGCCGAAGCCCGGGCGAGGGCGGAGCTGGAAGCGAGGCTTGCAGCCGAACGGCGGGCGCGGGAAGAGGCCGAGGCCCAGGCCAGAGCCGAAGCGCAAGCGCGGGCCCGGGCAGAAGCGGAAGCCCAGGCGCGCTTGGAGGAAGAGGCGCGGCGCCGTAAGGAAGCGGAAGCGAGAGCGCGGGAAGAAGAAGCCCGGGCGAGGGCGGAGCTGGAAGCGAGGCTTGCAGCCGAACGGCGGGCGCGGGAAGAGGCCGAGGCCCAGGCCAGAGCCGAAGCGCAAGCGCGGGCCCGGGCAGAAGCGGAAGCCCAGGCGCGCTTGGAGGAAGAGGCGCGGCGCCGTAAGGAAGCGGAAGCCAGGGCGCGGGAGGAGGCGGCGCGCCGCAGCCGGGAGCTGGCCGAGCAACGGGCCGCGGCAGAGGCCGCGGCAGCCGCTCGGGAAGCGGAACGCGCGGCGGCCAAAGCCGCAGCGGAACGGGCGGCGCGCGAGGCCGCCGAGGAAGCGCGCCGTTTCGCGGAAGAACAGGCGCGTCGGCTCATGGAAGAGGAAGAGCGCGAACGGGCCGAGGCCGGGGCGCGCGCGGTGGAGCTAGCGCGCCTGAAGGCGGCGCAGCAGGATGCAGTCGAGCGCCTGCTGCGGGGAACCGTCCTGCGCCGCTGGCGCTTCGACTGGCGCAAGGCTGCCAGACGCGCCGCAGCGGCTCTGGGAATTGCGCTGGTGGTCGCGCTGGTGCTGGCACATCTAATCTCGTTCAACTTCTACGCCCCCTGGCTGGCGGCCCGGCTTGCGGGCACTTTGGGCGAGCCGGTGCGGATTGGCGCGCTGCGCTTTTCTGCGTTCCCTGCGCCTCACTGGAAATTGGAGCAGGTGCAAATCGGCGTGCTTGAGGACATTCGGATCGCCCGCGCCGAGCTTACGCCTCAGGTGACGGACTGGGGCCGGGCGCGCATGCGGCTCGCCCGGCTGATGCTGGATGGCGTCACGCTGGAGGCGGACGCCCTGCCGCGGCTGGCGGTTTGGGCCGCGCGCCAGCCTACCGCGCCTTTTCTAGCAAGCCGCGTGGACTTGGCGCAGGTGCGCCTGCACGTTCCCGGTCTTAAGCTGCCGGGTTTCGGCGGACGGCTGGTGGCGGAGGGCGGCAATGTGCGCGAAGCCGTTCTCACCACCCTGGATGGGCGGGCCACCCTGACTCTGCAACCCGTGACGGGAGGCTGGCAGGTACGGCTCGCAGCGGCCCGCTGGACGCCGCCACTGGGGGTCGATTTGATGTTTGATCGGCTCGATCTGCAAGGGCTTGCGCGCGGCCAGACCCTGGAGATCACGACCCTTAACGGGGACCTCTACGGAGGCAGGGTAGAGGGTAGCGGGCGGGTGAGCTGGGCGCGCGGCTGGCAGGCGCTCTTCGACCTGGATATCGGCAACGTCGATCTCGCCGCCGCCCTCCCTGTTTTCACTCCTGCCCTGCGCGCGGAGGGCACGCTCTCGGCCAAGGCGCGTATCCAACTCACCGCTGAGCGGCTGGGCGCGCTGACCGACGCGCCCATGGTGCGCGCCACCTTCGCGGCCAAGGATGGGGCGCTGGGCAACGTGGATCTGGTGCGCGCCATCAATGCCGCCGCGGGGAGTGCGGTGAGCGGCGGCGAGACCAAGTTCAACGGTTTCTCTGGCTATCTGGAGCTCGCCGATGGCCGCTACCGCTACCAGCAGTTGCGGCTGCACTTGGGGATGCTCAACGCCACTGGCAATGCCGTCATCGAGCCCGATCATGGGCTTTCCGGCAGCATCCTCACCGAATTGCGCTCCCGCGGCGGCACCCTGCGCGTGCCCCTGACGGTGGAGGGAAGCCTCGAGGCGCCGACGCTGCGTGGTAAGGGCCTGGCCTCCCGGGCTGGCCTGGCGCCAGCCGAGCCGGCGGCGCAAGCCCAGCCGTGAGGCATGAACGCAGCTCACCCACTAGGCCGGCGTGCGCCTAATGGGCTGTCCGACACATGACATTCCTCAGCCGTTTTTGAGAAGCCAGCCGCGCGCACGCGGGTGTGTTCGGTCCCAAGGAGGCGGCTTAAGTTCCACTTCTCGGTCAGGTGTGCAACCTGGCCTGCCCCTGTGTGGCGCAACCCAGGCGCGCCTGGGACCACCCCTATGCCGCGTCTTGATGGATGATCTAGGTTAAACGCGCTGTTCCTCGCCGTCGGCCACGATGTGGGCCTTGACGGCTTCCAGGGCCTCACGCAGCGTCTCTTCCGTGGTTTCGTTGAGGAATTCGGCCAAGAGCTCCGCTGCCTCGTAGGTCTCGGGCGGCAGTTTCGAAGTGTCCAGTTCCGCTACGAAGGCGGCGGCCGCACCGGCGATGCGCAAAAGGAGCTCGCGTTCGCCCATGAGGAGCTCCAGCTCCTTGCGCAACATTGTGATTTCTTCGTCCTTCAGCTGGATGATCTCGTGGGGCATGGCCTTCTCCCGGGAGGCTGCGGTGGGGACTGGGGATGTTGCGGTATGACGGTGCCCCTTGTCAACGCGCGGGAAATCTCAGGTGTAGAGAGCAAATAAACTGTCCGGACTTGTAGCACGATGGTTGTCCGGTTTTATTGGGTACCGAGGAGGTGCCTGATGAGACGGACGGAAGTGTTGCAGGAGATACGGAAGATGCGA